>DKTR01000088.1:7691-19204 GCA_002473385.1 Lachnospiraceae bacterium UBA7225 | reverse complement strand
TGACAAAAATAGCGAAATGAAGTATGTTGTATACAACAGATAACAAGGGAGGAGAAAACATGAAAACAATTCTCATTCATGAACCGGGAAAGGTGGAAATTGTGGAAACCGAAAAACCGGTAGCAAAAGAGGGCGAAGCGCTTCTGAAGGTTCTTTACGGCGGCATCTGCGGAAGTGATCTTGGTACATACCGCGGTACCTTTGCTTATGCAAGCTATCCGCGGATTCCGGGACATGAGTTTTCGGCGCAGATTGTAGAGATCGGGGAGAACGACAGAGGCTTAAAGCCAGGCATGATCGTCACCTGCAACCCGTATTTCAACTGTACTCATTGCTATTCCTGTGAACGGGGACTGGTAAACTGCTGCGAATCAAATGAAACGCTTGGAGCGCAGAGAGACGGTGCATTTTCAGAGTACATTACTATGCCGGTAGAGCGCATCTATGACGGCAAGGGTCTTTCTCCGAAGCAGCTTGCGCTGATTGAGCCGTTCTGCATCAGTTATCACGGTGTGTCCAGGGCAGACGTACAGCCGGGCGACAAGGTATTGGTAGTAGGAGCCGGAACTATCGGTGTTCTCGCGGCAATCGCTGCAAAGGCAAAGGGCGGCGAGGTTTACATTGCGGATGTTGCAGAGGCAAAGCTGAAATATGCATATGAGACTTTTGGACTGGCAGGTATGATTCTGAATGATAATCCGGATACCTTCATGGACAAGGTAAATGCAGTGACAGGCGAGCATCATGGCTTTGATGTTACGATTGAGGCAGTAGGGCTTCCGTCCACCTTCCAGAACTGCATTGATGCGGCAACCTTTGGGGCGCGTGTGGTGCTGATCGGTGTGGGTAAGCAGAACCTGGATTTCAATTTTACGATGATCCAGAAGAAGGAACTGAACATTTTTGGCTCCAGAAACGCGTTAAAGAAAGATTTCCTGGAGCTGATTGATCTGGTAAAGACCGGAAAGGCAGATCTGGAAAAGATCGTTATGAATCCGGATGCGTCAGAAGCGGAAAAACGCTCGGAGTATTCGCTTGATGAAGCGGCGGCAGCATTTGAGGAGTTCAGTAAATTCGGCGGCAGCAAATTGAAGGTTGTAATCCATTTTGCCGATCCGCAGTAAATGAAAGGAACGTTACTCCGCGGGGCGCGGAGACGTAAATAAATCAATTAAGAAAAGGAGAAAACAAAAATGAAAAAGACAATGTTATTTGCAGGAGCAGCACTGGCAGTAATGACACTTTCTATGAGTGTATCGGCGGAGGATACACCGGTTACTATCCAGGTGGGATATGAGAACGCAACCACAGAACCGGCAGCTATGGCAGTTGAAAAATGGAAAGAGCTGGTAGAAGAAAAGAGCAACGGCTCTATCACTCTGGAACTGTTTCCGAATTCAGCACTTGGCAAAAAGACAGAGCTGATTGACCAGATGATTCTTGGCGAACCGGTAATTACGGTTGCTGACGGAGCATTTCTCGCAGACTATGGCGTAGCAGATTTTGGTATTTTTTATGCACCGTTTATGTTCGACAATTGGGATGAAGAGTGGAGAGTTATCGACAGCGATTGGTACAAAGATCTTTGTGATCAGTTAGCAAGCAAAGCACAGATCCGCGTACTGTCCTCTAACTGGATCTATGGTGTCCGCAACATCCTTTCTACCAGCAAGATCGTAACTCCGGAAGATCTGAAAGGCGTAAAACTCCGTGTTTCTTCCAACGACCTTTCTATCCTGAGTTTCAATGATCTGGGTGCAGCTTCCGTAGGAATGGATATGGGTGATGTTTACCAGGCGCTGCAGGCGAAAACAATTGATGCAGTAGAGAACCCGATCACCTCCCTGGCAAACAGAAGTTTTCAGGAAGTAGCCAAATATCTGGTAGAAGATGAGCATATTCTGGCAACTTCCATGTGGATTTGCGGTGAAGGCTTCTACAGCTCTCTTTCTGAAGAACAGCAGAAGATTCTTGCAGAGTGTGCTGATGAGGCAGGCCTTTACAATAATGAACTGCAGGATGCGGCTGAGGAAGAGGCAAGACAGAAACTTCTGGATGCTGGTGTAGAGATTACAGCATTATCTGACGAAGAGAAAGCAGCATGGGTAGAAGCAGGACAGGTATTCTTTGGCGAAGCGGCTGAGCAGCTTGGCTGGAGCGAGGGACTGTATGATACTGTAAAGGCGGCAGGACAGGAATAACGGTAAGAGGAACGGAAAACGCGTGCCGCTCCGGCGGCACATGGTTTCTTTCAGAAATGATTGAAAAGAAGATAGGAGTTACAATGAAAAAAGATAGTAAACTATTTCAAACCGTGATAAATCTTGACATTGCACTTGCTTCTATAGCTCTGGTGGTTTTGGTTGTATGTACCTTTTCGGGTGTCATTGCGCGTTATGTCGTAGGAAGACCGTTCGGCTGGATTGAAGAGGTGCAGGCAGCTTTGATTGTATGGGTGGTATTTGGTGCGGGCGGTGCTGCATTCCGCACGGGAAATCATTCAGCAATCGAAATTTTATATGAAATATTTCCGGCATCTGCGCAAAGGATAATTCGTGTATTTATCGGAGCTGTGGTAGTGGCTGTGCTGGCTTTTTTAGGATACACCAGTATCCAGTATTTACAGTTGTTTATTCAGACAGGCAGAACGACAGCGGTACTGCATATCCCGTATGTCCTTATTTATGCAATTGTTCCGTTTTCCTGTGTATTGCAGATTGTTAACTACTTTCTGGTAAATGTATTTGGATATGAGGACGAAATTGAGAAACTGGTGGATGAGGAGGAACAGAAATCATGAATAATGTAGTCATTATATGTGCAATAGTGCTTTTGGTTTTACTGTTCCTGAAGGTTCCGGTATATATTTCGGTGCTGGCGGCCTGCGCACTGTATTTTATTGGAACGCCGGGTATTAATTTCAGCATTTTTGCACAAAAGACAATTAGCGGAGCAGAGGGGCTTTCACTCCTTGCTATTCCGTTTTTTGTATGTGCAGGCATTTTTATGAACTATACCGGTGTAACAAAGAGGATTATGGGATTTTGTGAAGTTATGACATCCCGTATGTACGGCGGACTGGCACAAGTTAATATTCTGCTGTCTACTCTGATGGGAGGTTTATCCGGATCGAGTCTGGCGGATGCTGCAATGCAGTGCAAAATGCTTGTTCCGACTATGGAGCAAAAAGGGTATTCCAAGGCATTTTCAACCGTTGTTACAGCGGCTTCAGGAATGGTTGTTCCGCTGATTCCGCCTGGAGTAGGTCTGATTATTTATGGATGTATCAATAATATTTCCGTTGGAAAACTGTTTGTGGCCGGTATCGGACCGGGAGTTGTTCTGTGTGTTACGTTGATGATCTTTACACGTTTTGTGTCCAAGAAGAGAGGATATCTTCCTACAAGAACGACGAAGATTCCAGTGAAGGAGAAGGTAGATGCTTTCAAACCGGCGTTGTTTCCGATGCTGCTTCCGGTTGTTATTATTGGAGGTGTCCGCCTTGGCATTTTCACGGCATCAGAAGCAGGCGTTGTTGCGGTAGTATATGCAGTGCTGCTCGGAATCTGCTTTAAGGAGCTGACTTTTGAAAATGTAAAGAAGGGCTGCAAGGAAACGGTTACTACCACAGCCGGTATCATGCTGATTGTTGCGGCTGCGACATGCTTTTCCTATATTCTTACAAAAGAGCAGATTCCGCAGACCTTCTCACAGTGGATGATTAGTACGGTACATAATAAATACCTGTTTTTACTGGTATGCAATATCTTCCTGCTGATTGTAGGTATGTTCATTGAAGGAAATGCTTCCATGATTGTTCTTGGACCGTTGCTTCATCCGGTGGCGGTGGCGTTTGGCATAGATCCGATCCACTTTGCAATGGTATATATTTTCAACTGTACCATCGGAGCGTTTACACCGCCCATGGGAACGTTGATGTTTGTAACATGCGGCATTACAAAATGCCCGACAAAAGATTTTATTAAAGAAGCTGTGCCGTTTTACGCATTGTTTTTAATTGATATTATTGTATTGACATACGTACCGTGGCTGAGCACTTTCCTGGTAGAGCTGGTATATTAATGAAATTAAAACTGCCTTGCGGTGCAGGATGCACAGCGGGGCAGTTAACCTGTTATCTGCAATCCGTGAAAAATAGGGGGGATATCATGAAAAGAGAAAGACCATTTGTGGCAAAGCTTGTCAGTGATCAGGAACTGCCGAGAATGTTTAGGGTAAAGCAGGTGTTTCCGAGACCGAGGATTGAGCCGGAGGAGATACCGGGGATTATAAAAAAGCTGCTCTCTGAAGAGAAATTTGCCGGTAAAGTAAAACCAGGAATGCGTATTGCGATCACGGCAGGAAGCCGGGGAATCGCGAATGTGGCTCTGACAACGAAGTGTATCGCGGACTTTGTAAGATCAAGAGGTGCTCATCCGTTTATTATTCCTGCAATGGGCAGCCATGGCGGCGCAACAGCTGAAGGACAGAGAGAAATTCTGGAGGGTTATGGCATTACGGAAGAATATTGCGGATGTCCGATCATCTCATCTATGGAAGTAAAAAAGATTGGTGTCAATGAAGAAGGAATGGAGGTATTCATTGACAAAAACGCAGCGGAAGCGGACGGAATCATTCTGGGATGCCGCATTAAGCCGCACACGGCATTTCGTGGACCATATGAAAGCGGCATTATGAAAATGATGGCAATCGGACTTGGAAAACAGCATGGGGCGGAGGTCTGCCATGAGGCGGGTTTTAAGAATATGGCGAAATATGTGCCCATGTTTGGCAGGGCGATTATCGAAAATGCACCGATTCTTTTTGCTGTGCCGACAATAGAGAATGCCTTCGATGAGACATGTAAAATTGTTGCAGTGAATGCTGAAGAAATTGTGGAAAAAGAGCCGCCGCTTTTGCAGGAAGCCTTTGCAAATATGCCGCGCATTCTGGTAGATGAATGTGATGTTCTGGTCGTAGACCAGATAGGAAAAAACTTCAGCGGCGATGGTATGGATCCGAATATCACAGGAACATTTTGTACGCCGTATGCGACCGGCGGAATTAAAGCACAGCGTGTCTGTGTATTGGATCTCAGCCCGGAAACGCATGGAAACGGTATTGGTCTTGGATATGCCAGCGCTACTACGAAGCGTGTATTTGAACAGCTTGATTTTGCCAGTATGTATCCTAACGCTATTACATGTACAGTACTTGGCGGAGTGCGTATTCCGATTGTAATGGAGAGCGATAAGGAAGCTATCCAGGTGTGTGTGCGTACATGTAATGAAATTGACAAAACAAAAGCACGAATTGTCAGGATCCCCAATAGTTTACATATTGAGCATATCATGCTATCAGAGGCATATTATGAAGAAGCCAAAGAGAATCCGAATCTTATTATTGAGAGTGAACCAGAGTATTTACCCTTTGATAATAATGGTAACTTATGGTAAGGTAAAGGCAGTAATTAATGATAAAGGGGAAGGTCATGAGAGAATTTATAAAGATCCATCCGAAGGACGTTGTCGCGGTGGCTCTGAAACCTTTGGAGAAGGGAAAAATAGTAGAAATCGATGGCAATGCCATTGTTTTGCAGGAGGATATTTTGCAGGGACATAAATTTGCCCTTGCAGATATCGCGGCGGGTTCGCCGGTAATAAAATATGGCTGTTCCATCGGCAATGCAAAAGAAGCCATCCCGTGTGGGGCGTGGGTGCATATACATAATGTAAAAACGGGTCTTGGCGATCTGCTGGACTATACCTATGATAAGCAGGACACGACGCTGGAAGAGACGGAGCCGGCATTTTTCCGGGGCTACCGCAGACCGGACGGCAGGGTAGGGGTCCGCAACGAGATCTGGATTATCCCGACGGTCGGCTGCGTAAATAATGTGGCGGAGGCAGTCGAAAAGCAGGCGCAGAAGTTTGTCGGAGGCTCTGTGGAGGCGGTTGTATCCTTCACACATCCTTATGGCTGTTCCCAGATGGGGGATGACCAGGATAATACCCGGCGGATACTGGCGGATTTTGTCAATCATCCAAATGCGGGCGGTGTGCTGGTGCTGGGGCTCGGCTGCGAGAACAGCAATATTGATGAACTGAAGAAGTTTATCGGGGAGTATGATGAGAAGCGTGTGAAGTTCCTGGTGGCACAGGAGTGTGAGGATGAAATTGAAGAGGCGTTAAAGCTGATTGCAGAGCTGGCGGAATATGCGGGCAGCTTCGTAAGAGAGCCGGTTCCGGCAAGTGAGCTGGTCATTGGCATGAAGTGCGGAGGCTCCGACGGGCTTTCGGGTATCACGGCAAACCCGGCAGTAGGGTGTTTTTCCGATATCCTGATCTCCAAGGGCGGAACGACGATCCTGACAGAGGTACCGGAGATGTTTGGTGCGGAAACCTTGTTGATGAACCGCTGCGAGACACCGGAATTATTCGAAAAGACAGTTGCCCTGATTAATGATTTTAAAAATTATTTTACTTCCCACAATCAGACGATTTACGAAAATCCGTCGCCGGGAAATAAAAAGGGCGGTATTACGACACTGGAGGATAAATCACTCGGATGCACACAGAAGTCAGGAAGCGCAGCCGTGCGCGGTGTTCTGAAATACGGCGAGCCGGTGAGTGCCAGGGGGTTAAATCTTCTGAGCGCGCCGGGCAATGATCTGGTAGCTTCTACGGCGCTGGCAGCGAGCGGCGCACATATTGTATTGTTTACTACCGGACGCGGTACGCCGTTTGCTTCACCGGTTCCTACAGTGAAAATTTCTACCAATACCGGGCTTTCGCAGAAGAAGAATAACTGGATCGACTTCAACTGCGGCGTGATGGTGGAGGATACCAGCCTGGAGGAAATGGGAAAACAGCTTTTTGATTACGTGCTGGAGGTTGCTTCCGGCAAAAAAGTGAAAGCAGAGGAAAAAGGTTTTCACGATATGGCAATTTTCAAACAGGGTGTAACGCTTTAAATTATGAAAGCCCCGTTCCGGCGGGCTTTCATGCATGGCAAAGCAAGAAAAGAGAGAAAGGACGGGAAAAATGAAAAAGTTAAGCTATGCAGCATTGGAAGAAATGGGGTATGAGGGATATCTGCTTAAAGAGGCTCCGGAGAGGGTGCTGCAGTTTGGTGAGGGTAATTTCCTGCGGGCGTTCGTAGAGTGCTGGATTGATAAAATGAATGAGAAGGCAGGCTTTAATTCAAAGGTGGTTCTGTGCCAGCCGATTGCTCCGGGTCTTGCCGATATGATTAATGAGCAGGAAGGTCTTTACACACTGATTCTGCGCGGAAACGAGAACGGAAGAAAAATCGATGACCGCCGCGTGATTTCCTGCGTGAGCAAGTGTCTGAATCCATATAAAGAGTATGATGCGGTACTTGCCTATGCGGAGAGCGAGGATATCCGCTTTGTAGTCTGCAATACGACAGAGGCAGGCATCCAGTATGATCCGTCCTGCCAGTTTAGCGACGTCCCGGCAGCGAGCTATCCGGGCAAGCTGACACAGTGGCTGTACCGCCGTTTTCAGAAATTCGGACAGGAGAAGGGAAGAGGCATCATCATTCTCTCCTGTGAGCTGATTGATAACAACGGAAAAGAACTGGAAAAATGTGTAAATCAGTACGCGGATCAGTGGGAGCTCGGAGCAGAATTTAAGAGCTGGCTGGCAAAAGAGTGCGTATTCTGCTCCACGCTGGTTGACCGTATCGTTCCTGGTTATCCGAGAGCAGATGCTGCGGCAATTTGCGAAGAACTTGGTTATCAGGATAACCTGCTGGATGTCGGCGAGGTGTTTGGCCTCTGGGTAATCGAGGGACCGCAGTGGATGAAGAAGGAGCTTCCGTTTGAGGAGGCTGGTCTTCCGGTAATCATCTGTGACGATCATAAGCCGTATAAGCAGAGGAAGGTACGCATTCTGAACGGTGCGCATACCTCGATGGTTCTCGGCGCGTATCTGGCAGGACAGGACATCGTGCGCGACTGCATGAACGACGAAGTAATCAATGGCTTTATGAATAAGACAATTTATGACGAGATCATCCCGACCCTGACGCTGCCGGAGGATGAGCTGAAGGAATTTGCAGCTTCCGTGACGGACCGCTTCAATAACCCGTTTGTAGATCATGCGCTGATGTCTATTTCTCTGAATTCCACATCCAAGTGGAAAGCGCGCGTAATGCCGAGTCTGAAGGGATATGCTGCGAAATTTGGCAGTCTGCCGAAGTGTATCACCGCTTCTTTCGCCTTCTATATTGCGTTCTATCATGGACAGAAGCTGACGGAAGAGGGACTGGTTGGAAGCAGAGAGAAAAATGAATATACGATTCACGATGACAGAGATATTCTGGAATTTTATGCGGCGCACAAGGATGATTCCGCGAAAGAGCTGGCGCACGCAGTGTGCACAAACACGGCTTTCTGGGGAGAGGATCTGAGCGGAATCGAGGGCTTCGAGGCGGCAGTTGCGGATTATCTGGAGCAGATCGAAAAAGATGGCACTTACGAAGTGATGAAGCGTGTATTGGCATAGTTTTGGCGCAATTTGACGAAAACTTCTGCTGACAGATGTGAAATAATTTGTTATAATAAGTCCAGAACTACGTTTGAGACGTAAGCTAAGGGAGGAAATTATCATGAAATCTATGGAAGAACAGTTTAAAGAGGTTGGCGTTGTGCCGGTAGTTGTGCTGAACGATGCAAAAGATGCCGTTCCGCTTGCGGACGCTCTGGTAGAGGGCGGACTGCCGTGTGCAGAGGTAACCTTCCGCACAGATGCTGCAGAGGAATCCATCCGTCTGATGTCTGAAAAATATCCGGACATGCTGGTAGGTGCAGGTACAGTTCTTACGATTGATCAGGTAGGCCGTGCAGTGGGCGCAGGTGCAAAATTCATCGTCAGCCCAGGCTTTGATCCGGAGATCGTAGACTACTGCCTTGGCAAAAATATTCCGGTATTCCCGGGCTGCATCACACCGTCTGAAGTAGCGCAGGCTGTAAAACGCGGTCTGAAAGTTGTGAAGTTTTTCCCGGCAGAGCAGGCAGGCGGTATTGCAATGATTAAGGCGATGGCGGCACCGTACACCATGGTGAAATTCATGCCGACCGGCGGTATCAGTGCAAAGAATCTGCGCAGCTATCTGGAGTGTGATAAGATCCTCTGCTGCGGAGGAAGCTGGATGGTGAAGGGTGACCTCATTAAAGCAGGTGAATTTGACAAGATCCGTGAGATGACAAAAGAAGCGGTTGCGCTTGCGGCAGAAATCAGAGGTTAAAAACGGCGTCTGGGTAAATGCAAGATAACAGACGGTGCGCGCATATCCGGGCGCTGCACGTTTCCCGTTCTTTCACAAAAAGACGATTCGAAGAATATCCCCGCCTGTCGGACATAAATGTTCGCCATGCAGGGATATTTTTTCGAATCAAAAAGAGGTGGACTTTTTTGGTGTTGTCCGCTAAAATGGAGCAGGAGCTTTCGCCGAATGAGCAGTGATGCAGGCGGGAGACCGGGCAAGGCAAAAGAAGGACAGGAGATGTGATATTTATGAAAAATTTACAAGTCAGGAATTCGCTGATTCTGCTGCTGACGGCGCTGATCTGGGGAGTGGCGTTTGTGGCGCAGAGCGTCGGCATGGATTATGTGGGACCGTTTACGTTTAATAGTGTTCGGTTTCTGATCGGCGGAACCGTGCTGCTGCCGTGCATGGCATTGCTGAAAAAAATCAATCCGCAGACGAAAAGATCGGAAGATTCCCCGAAGTCGAAAAAAGACCTGATTCTCGGCGGTGTCTGCTGTGGAGTGGTACTGTGCGCAGCAAGTTCCCTGCAGCAGATTGGAATTGCATATACGTCGGTGGGAAAGGCCGGGTTTATTACCGCTTTCTATATAATTATAGTGCCGATTATTGGTATTTTCCTTGGAAAAAAATGCGGGATTTCTGTGTGGATCAGCGTACTGCTTGCTCTTGCCGGACTGTATTTTTTGTGCATTACGGAGAATCTGACGATTGACAGGGGAGATGTGCTGGTGTTTCTGGGCGCGCTGATGTTTGCCGTACATATCATGGTGATCGATCATTTTTCGCCGCTGGCGGATGGAGTTGCCATGTCCTGCATTCAGTTTTTTGTCAGCGGTTCCATCTGCGCGGTACAGATGCTGCTGTTTGAAAAGCCGCAGACCGGGCAGCTCCTGGCAGCATGGCAGCCCATACTCTATGCGGGCGTGCTGTCCTGCGGTGTCGCTTATACCCTGCAGATTATCGGACAAAAAGGGATGAACCCGACGGTTGCATCCCTTATACTCAGCCTGGAATCGGTAATTTCTGTGCTGGCAGGCATGGTGCTTCTGCATCAGGACCTCTCGCAGAGAGAAATACTCGGCTGTGTGCTTATGTTTGCGGCGATTCTTCTTGCGCAGCTTCCGCCGCTTCCGCAGAAGCAGGGGAAACCAGATACTCCAGAAAACGGATAACATTGTCTGTACGCTCCGTGTTGGAGATGACACAGAGAATCGCTTTTTCACCCAGACCGCCGTATGCCTGATAGACGGCATTTTCGGAAATGTCGATGCCGTGCGGTGCGGCGGGATAGGTTTCAAGAACGGTTCCGTCAGTATCGGTCTCTACCGCGCTGGATTCGATAATCAGATCCTCATATTGTGCATACAGATCCGCCGGAAGCAGTTCGGATAGATCGGTAAGATAGCCAAGCTCTGAATATTGCTGGAAGACATCCTCCGGACAGACCAGAACATCGATTGCCTGCGCGGCTATCAAAGTGGTCATTTTCATCTGATCACCGTATTCTTCAAGATTGTAGTTTGTACAGTCAAGCAGCTCGTCTTTGCTTGTCAGCTCATAGTACCCGCGCAGATTTTCGCCCAGAAGGTCAGTGTCTGCCATCCATGCCTCGTTGATAAACGCAACGGACAGAATCGTGGTCTGATGGCGGAAAAACATTGTGTAGACCAGTGATCCGACGGCAATGAGAATGATAAACGCAATAATGATTGTCCGCAGATAATAATCCTTAAAATAACCGACTTTCTGTGAGCGGTTTAAATTGGAAGTATCTTTTTTCCCGAGAGAATCGTCGCGCTTTTGATAGAGAAGAGAATCATCCTCCAGCGCTGTCTTTTTGTTATCAATATTCATGAGTGTATCCCTTTCTAATAATCTTTTAACAGTGTACCATGGTTTGAAAAAAAAGTGTATTAAATCTTTGTAAAGTATGTTATACTGTTCAAAACGGATGGCAAAGCTGCCGTCTGCAAAAGATTTGGAAACGGAGAGTATAGTATGAAGCGTGTATTATTGAAGTTAAGCGGCGAAGCGCTTGCAGGGGAGAAACACACGGGATTTGACGAGCCGACAGTCGTGCGTGTGGCAAAGCAGGTGAGGCAGCTTGTGGATGAGGGCACACAGGTCGGCGTGGTGATCGGCGGCGGAAATTTCTGGCGCGGACGTTCCAGTGAAAGCATTGACCGCACAAAGGCGGATCAGATCGGTATGCTGGC
>DKTR01000088.1:0-7475 GCA_002473385.1 Lachnospiraceae bacterium UBA7225 | reverse complement strand
GTGATCGGCGGCGGAAATTTCTGGCGCGGACGTTCCAGTGAAAGCATTGACCGCACAAAGGCGGATCAGATCGGTATGCTGGCAACGGTGATGAATTGTATTTATGTATCCGAAATTTTCCGTTCGGTTGGCATGAAAACACAGATTTTTACCCCGTTTGTCTGCGGTGCATTTACAGAGCTGTTTTCTAAGGACAGAGTGAATGAATGCTTTGAAAAGGGCATGGTGACGTTTTTCGCAGGCGGTACGGGACATCCGTATTTTTCAACGGATACAACTACGGTACTGCGGGCGATTGAGATTGAGGCAGAGGTGATCCTGCTTGCCAAGTCGATTGACGGCGTTTACGACAGTGACCCGAAGGTAAATCCGGAGGCAAAAAAATATGATGAGATCACAATTCAGGATGTGATCGACCGGAGACTTGGAGTGGTAGATCTGGCGGCATCCATTCTCTGTATGGAGAACAAAATGCCGATGCTGGTGTTCGGATTAAATGGAGAAAACAGCATTGTAAATACCGTGAAGGGGAGCTTTAGCGGCACGAAGGTGACGGTGTAGTATAAAAACATACGGCAGCTGTCCAAAAAACTGCAGGCAGTTCTATAAAACAGAAAATCAGGAGGAAGAAATCATGGATGAAAGAATGAAAGTATTTGACGAAAAGATGACAAAGACGTTTAACAACCTTCTCTCAGAGTTTGGTTCTATCCGCGCAGGGCGTGCAAATCCGCATGTGCTGGACCGCATTATGGTTGATTATTACGGGACACCCACACCGATTCAGCAGGTGGGCAATGTGAACGTGCCGGAACCGCGCATGATCCAGATCCAGCCGTGGGATGGCAGCATGCTTAAGGCAATCGTAAAAGCGATCCAGGTTTCCGATCTCGGCATTAATCCGACAAATGACGGCAAGGTGATCCGCCTTATATTCCCGGAGCTTACCGAGGAGCGCAGAAAAGATCTGGTAAAAGAGGTTAAGAAAAAAGGAGAGGGCGCGAAGGTTGCAGTGCGCAACATCCGCCGGGATGCAAATGATGCATTCAAAAAGCTGAAGGGTACAGAGGTTTCGGAGGATAAGATCAAGGAGCTGGAGACGGCCATGCAGAAGCTGACCGACAAATATATCAAGGATATTGACGGTGCGGTAGAGGAAAAATCGAAAGAGATCATGACGGTATAGGGTGATGCAGAGAGAGTTGCTTACCATACCGCGCCATGTTGCTATTATTCTGGACGGCAATGGGCGATGGGCGAAAAGTAAGGGAATGCCGCGCAACTACGGACACTCCAGAGGCGCAAAAAATCTGGAGGTGATCTGCGAGGATGCCTGGAACATAGGGATCAAATACCTCACGGTCTATCTGTTCTCCACCGAAAACTGGAGACGGTCGAAAGAGGAAGTCGACGGGCTGATGCGGCTGTTCCGCAGTTATACGAAAACCTGTATCAAAACAGCAGAGAAAAATAACATGAAGGTGCGTGTGCTGGGGGATCCCACCGCGCTGGATAAGGATCTGCAGGAGAGTCTGCGCAGGCTGGTAGAAAGCTCTAAGGACAATACAGGGCTGAATTTCCAGATTGCGATAAATTACGGGAGCAGGGATGAGATCGTGCGCGCCATCCGCAGGCTTTCAGCGGATTGTGTGGACCAAAAGGTGAAGCCGGAGGAGATCACTGAGGAGCTGTTCGCAGAGTATCTGGATACCCGCGGGGTGCCGGATCCGGATCTTCTCATCCGCACCAGCGGTGAACTGCGCCTGTCCAATTATCTGATGTGGCAGCTTGCGTACAGTGAATTTTACTTTACGGATGTCCCATGGCCGGCGTTTACGAAAGAGAACCTCTGGCAGGCGATTGAAAAATACAATCAGAGAGAGCGGCGCTACGGCGGCGTTCTGGATGAGCAGTAAAAGAGGGAACAATCATGTTTGCAGTTAGATTAAGAAGCAGTATCATCATTATGGTAGTTGCACTGCTCACGATTATCCCCGGAGGCTGCGTTTTGTGGGGGACAGCGTTGTCTGTCTCCCTCATCGGTCTTGGGGAGCTGTACCGTGCAGCCGGTGTATGGAAGAAAAATGAGGCGGGTCTGGCAGTGACAGGCTTTCTGGCGGCAGCGCTTTATTATGTGCTGCTGCTTCTGGGACTGGAGTCATACAGCACCATTTATCTGGTATTTACAATGGCGGCGATGCTTGCCGTCTATGTGTTCACCTTCCCGAAATACCGGTCAGAGCAGGTGATGGCGGCATTTTTCGGCATTGTGTATGTATGTGTCATGCTTTCCTATATTTATCTTACCAGAAGGATGGCGGATGGCGCCTTTCTGGTATGGCTGATTTTTATCTGCTCATGGGGCTGCGATACCTGCGCATACTGTGTGGGCATTCTGATCGGAAAGCACAAAATGTCGCCCATCCTTAGTCCGAAGAAATCTATCGAGGGTGCTGTGGGCGGCGTGCTTGGTGCGGCGCTGCTCGGTGCAATTTATGCAGCTGTTGTGGGTGCGCATCTGGAGGCGGAAAATCCGGTGATTTCTTACGCAGTGATCTGTGCGGCAGGCGCGCTGATCTCCATGGTCGGTGATCTGGCAGCCTCTGCCATCAAACGAAATCATGAAATTAAGGATTACGGGACACTGATTCCCGGACACGGAGGAATTCTCGACCGGTTTGACAGCGTGATCTTTACTGCACCGGTGATTTATTTCCTGTCGAATCTGATGATCTGAGGAAGGAATGCTTATGAAAACAATTGCAGTTCTGGGAGCTACCGGATCCATCGGCACGCAGACGCTGGAGGTAGCAAGAGCGAATAAAGATATAAAGATTGCGGCGCTGGCAGCGGGCCGCAATATTAAACTGCTGGAAGCGCAGATCCGCGAATTTTCTCCGCGCATGGCGGCGGTCTGGGAAGAAGAGGATGCGCACAGGCTGCGGACGGCAGTGTGTGATCTGGATGTAAAGGTGGTCTCCGGAATGGAGGGACTTCTGGAAATCTGTACGCTGCCGGAGGTAGAAATTGTTGTTACAGCGATCGTGGGAATGATCGGCATCCGTCCGACTGTTGCGGCGATCCGGGCGGGAAAGGACATCGCGCTCGCGAATAAAGAAACACTGGTAACGGCCGGGCACATCATTATGCCGCTGGCAGAGCAATGCGGCGTAAAAATTCTGCCGGTCGACAGTGAGCATAGTGCAATTTTTCAGTCGCTGAACGGCGAAAATCCGCAGCAGATACACAAGCTGCTGATCACGGCATCCGGCGGACCATTCCGTGGGCGCAGGCGTGAGGAGCTTGTGCATGTCCGGGTGGAGGATGCCTTAAAGCACCCCAACTGGAGTATGGGACAGAAAATTACCATTGATTCCGCCACCCTGGTCAACAAGGGGCTGGAGGTGATGGAGGCGAGATGGCTGTTCGGCATAGATCTGGAGCAGATACAGGTTGTAGTACAACCACAGAGCGTCATACACTCTATGGTAGAGTTTGTGGACGGAGCTATCATTGCGCAGCTCGGTACACCGGATATGAAGCTGCCGATCCAGTATGCGCTTTATTACCCGGAGCGGAAATTCCTGGCGGGGGATCGTCTGGATTTCGCGCGTCTTGCACAGATTACCTTCGAGGAGCCGGATACGGATACCTTCCTGGGGCTTCCGCTGGCATACCGCGCCGCGCGGGCAGGCGGTTCCATGCCGACGGTATTTAATGCGGCGAATGAGAAGGCTGTCAGCAAGTTCCTGCACCGGGAAATTGGATTTACGGATATTTATGAGATCATTACAGAATGTATGGAGGCACACCAGATACGGCAGAACCCATCCGTAGAGGAGATTCTGGAGACAGAGCAGGCAACTTATGAGATGATTGAAAGCAGGTGGTAGTTTGAACATTGTCTGGGCGCTGATATTATTCAGTCTGATTATTTTGTTTCACGAGTTTGGACATTTTCTTCTGGCAAAGAAAAATGGCGTGACGGTCGTGGAGTTCTCACTGGGGATGGGACCGCGGATTCTCAGCCGGGAATGGCACGGTACGCGCTATTCCTGGAAGCTGCTTCCGTTTGGCGGTTCCTGCATGATGCTCGGAGAAGATGAGGAAGAGAGCGGGGAAGGCGCATTTGGCAGCAAATCTGTGTGGGCGCGGATATCTGTGATTGCGGCGGGACCGATCTTTAATTTTATCCTGGCGTTTCTGCTGTCGCTGATCATTGTCGGCATGTACGGATACGATCCGGCGGTGATACGGGGCGTGGAGGAAGGCTCTCCGGCACAGGAAGCCGGACTTCGTGAGGGAGATGTTGTGACGAAGATGAACGGTAAGCGCATTTATCTTGCACGCGAGGTCAGCAATTATATCTCGCTTCATCAGGGAGAGAAGATTACGCTGACATACCGGCGGGACGGGGAGACCGGCACGGTACACATTGTTCCCGCGCAGGATGAGGATGGATACTACCGGATGGGCGTTGCCGTCAGCGGGACATATGAAAAGGGAAATGTCCTGCAGGTGATAAAATACAGTGCCTGTGAGGTGCGCTACTGGATTGATCTGTCGATTGAGAGTGTGCGGATGCTGGTGAGCGGCAGGGCAGGCATTAAAGATCTGTCCGGTCCGGTAGGCGTTGTCAGCATGATCGGGGAAACCTACACAGAGAGCGCGAAGGTCAGCATGCTTGCAGTAGTGGTGAATATGCTGAACATGGGTATTTTCCTGTCTGCGACCCTCGGCGTCATGAACCTTCTGCCGCTTCCGGCGCTGGATGGCGGACGTCTTGTTTTTTTGATCCTGGAGGCTATACGGGGCAAGAAGGTAAGCCCGGACCGGGAGGCAATGGTGCATTTTGTGGGACTGATGGCATTAATGGTGCTGATGGTCGTCGTGATGTATAATGATGTGGCAAGGCTGCTTTAGAATCATGAGATAAACATGTTTTAAGCATGACAGGCTCCCGTTTACGGGAGCCTGTTTTGTGACTGTGGGAAAAGTCTGCGGGTATCATTGTATTACGGATATAGCTCTGCAATACGTGTAACGGCAACGTAAATATCCTGGATTCTGTACCAGGTGCGGCGCCCGACAACGCCGTCCTGCGTCAGTCCAAAGATGCTCTGGAATACTTTTACTGCATTTTCCGTCGCCGGACCGAAGATGCCGTCCACAGCAATTTTCGGAATCAGCGGATAGTTGTTTGAGATGGCGTTGAGCTGTTCCTGGATCTGGCGTACAGCATCACCGGAGGAGCCGGTGCGCAGGGCGTAGCCCGGATAGGAAGCCGGTATGCCGGAAACCTCCTCCGCCGCATTGATGTATATGGAATCCCCGTAATAATAGCGGAGAATGTCGATATCGGAGTATCCCTGGTCGGCAAGATTTTTGGATCCCCACTGGCTCATCCAATTCGGGCAGGTAACGCGGTTTCCGTCACAATATTGTGTCAGAATCGGCTGTTTCACGTTTGGGCGGGAGAGGTAGGCATCAAAAAGTTCGTCAACCACCTCAGAAATGCTCTCATAAATATTACGCCCGTAAATCCACTTGTGGTCGAAGGCGGTAGAGGACGTGATGGTGAAATTAAAGCCTTTATTGCGGTACCATTCTGTGTAAACACGGTTTAGTGTGAAAGACATAATAGCGAGAATATTTGCCCGCAGTGATGCCTGCGGCCAGGTGGAATAAATTTCGCTGGATGCGACATTTTTGATATAGTCCCTGTAGCGCACATAGTAGTCGGTGGCGGTCGTGTCACGCGGGGATCCGTCGTGTACGACGATAAATTCCGGGACGACGACGCGGGAGAGAACAATCTCTCCGGTCTGGCTGACAGGCTTTACCTCGGCTTCAGCGATTTTCGGCGGATAGTTTCCGTAAAGCGTGTGTGCAGGGATGACTACAACGTCCGGTGTCTCGCGCTCCTTTAGCGGACGCAGCCGGATGGTCTGCAGGGAGAGCTGCCCGGAGAGAATTTCGGAGCCGGAAACGGTGATTTTTTCAAAACCTTCTGCGGACACTTCAAAAGTATATTCAGAATATGGCTGGGTTTCGCCGGGAGACAGACTATATTCCAATGGCGGGGCTTCCAGGGAGATTGTCTCTGTGCGGCCGCTGCTGTCTGTGCGCACCTCTTCAATTACGCTCTCCGGATCACCGGAATACGAAATGTCAATCACAGCATCTTCAACAGGCGCATTTTGCAGTGCGGATTCCACATTAATGCGCAGCATGCCGGTATCTGTCGCCTGCTGCATAGTTTTCATGCGGGAATAGGACATAATAACCTCATACAGAAATTGTCATAATTATTATATGGCAATTACTCAGCCATGTGACAAATATAAATCTGCCTCTTGCCAAACAGATATTTTTGTGCTATCATTTTAGCAATTTGGGGTGCGGATTCGATGGGGAAGAAACGGGCGTTTTATTCCCTTTTTTTGCGCGAATCATAAGCCGGGCGGGAACGCTTGCGTTCCCGGCGCACATGCACCTCACCGGAAGGGGATGCTTGCATACCCGGCAGGTGAGGTGCATGTGCGCAAGGGAAATGAAATCTTCCCATCCGGCGCATATCGCGGCAGTGAGCGCTTTAGCGCGAACGGAGGGGGATACGCACTAATACATCAAGAAAGGCAGGATAAATTATGAAAGCATTTCTTATTCTGGAAGACGGAACTGTTTTTACCGGGCAGAGCATCGGGGCGGATCGGGAAGTCATCAGCGAAATTGTTTTTAATACGTCAATGACCGGTTATCTCGAAGTCCTCACCGATCCCTCTTATGCGGGACAGGCAGTTGTGATGACATATCCGTTAATTGGAAATTATGGTATCTGTACACAGGACATGGAATCGGAGAGGCCATGGCCGGACGCATACATTGTAAGAGAACTATCTCGTATTCCCAGTAACTTCCGATCGGAAGGGACAATTCAGGATTTTCTATTGAAATATGATATCCCCGGAATCTCCGGAATAGACACCAGAGCATTAACGAAAATTCTTCGTGAAAAAGGCACGATGAACGGAATGATTACGACAGACGGACAATTCTGTCTGGAAGAGGTGCTGCCACGGATTGCCGCCTACCGCACTGGCAGAGTGGTGGAGAAGGTGACCTGTGCAGAGAAATATGTGCTGGAGGGTGACGGACCGAAGGTGGCGCTGCTTGATCTGGGGGCAAAACGCAACATCGCGCGCAGCTTACAGCAGCGCGGCTGTCAGGTGACGGTCTATCCGGCGCTGACGAAGGCGGAGGAAATCATTGCGGATGCACCGGACGGCATCATGCTTTCCAACGGACCGGGCGATCCGAAGGAGTGCGTTACAATCATAGAAGAAATACGTAAATTATATCAGACGGACATTCCTATTTTTGCCATTTGTCTGGGGCATCAGCTCATGGCGCTGGCAAATGGGGCGGATACCTATAAAATGAAATATGGACACCGCGGCGGCAACCATCCGGTG
>DKTR01000116.1:73430-73601 GCA_002473385.1 Lachnospiraceae bacterium UBA7225 | reverse complement strand
TTTACGGAATACCAACTATTTTTTCCGGCGCACTTCCTTTTTGGGCAAAATTGCGGTATGATATAAATGTATTGATTCTATCATTAAGGAGAAAAAACTATGTATAAAATAGATTTTCAAAATCCTGTACATGTTCATTTTATCGGAATCGGCGGTATCAGCATGAGCGGT
>DKTR01000116.1:72639-73100 GCA_002473385.1 Lachnospiraceae bacterium UBA7225 | reverse complement strand
CGGTATCAGCATGAGCGGTCTTGCGGAGGTGCTGCTTGACCGCGGCTTCCGGGTTTCCGGTTCCGATCGCAGCAGATCCCCGCTGACAGACCGGCTCGAAGAACAGGGTGCTGCCATTTTTTACGGACAGCGCGCCTCCAATATAAAAGAAGGAACCGACCTTGTAGTCTACACAGCTGCCATCCACCCGGACAATCCGGAGTATAAAGCAGCTGTGGATGCCGGCATTCCCATGCTTACCCGCGCAGAGCTGCTTGGGCAGTTCATGAAAAATTATCCGGTTCCCATCGCAGTTTCCGGCACACATGGAAAAACAACGACGACTTCTATGATTGCCCACCTTCTGCTCGCCAATGACGACGATCCGACGATTTCAGTGGGAGGCATCCTGCCTGCTATCCACGGAAACATCCGTGTAGGCTCCGGGGATGTCTTTCTGACGGAGGCATGCGAGTACACCA
>DKTR01000116.1:0-72351 GCA_002473385.1 Lachnospiraceae bacterium UBA7225 | reverse complement strand
ACGGAGGCATGCGAGTACACCAACAGTTTCCTCGATTTCTTCCCGAAGATCGGCATTATTCTGAATATCGACGCGGATCATCTCGACTTCTTTAAGGACATAAGCGACATCCGCCGCTCCTTCCGCCGCTTCGCAGAGCTGCTTCCGGCAGACGGCACGCTGATCATCAACCGTGCGATCCCTCAGGTGGAAGAGATCACCGACGGGCTGTCCTGCCGGATCATTTATTACGGCGTTGATAAGGGGCACGGTTACTATGCGGAAAATATCAGCTACAACGAGCTGGCGTGTGCATCCTTTGATCTGAAAAAAGATGATGAAACACTCGGACACTACGATCTGCGCGTGCCCGGCATCCATAATGTGGATAACGCCATCGCCGCGCTCGCACTTGCCGGTCTTCTGCAGATTCCCTGTCAGACAGCGCAGAAGGGGCTCCTGGATTTCGCCGGTACAGAGCGCCGTTTCGAATACAAAGGAAAAGTCGGCGGCGTGACCATCGTAGACGATTACGCACACCATCCGACAGAAATCACTGCCACTCTGACAGCCGCGAAAAACTGCCCCCATCAGACGCTCTGGTGTGTATTCCAGCCGCATACATATACACGGACAAAAGCTCTGATGGACGATTTTGCAAAAGCGCTCGCTCTCGCCGACAAGGTAGTGCTCGCGGACATCTACGCTGCCCGTGAAACCGATAATCTGGGAATCAGTTCCGACACGCTGCGCGCCAAAATCGAAAAACTCGGCACAGAAGCATACTATTTTCCGTCCTTCGATGAAATCGAAACATTTTTGCTGGAAAAATGTGTACACGGTGATTTGTTGATAACCATGGGTGCCGGAGATGTCGTTAAAATCGGGGAAAAGCTTCTTGGAAAATAACTTATCCACATTATCCACACGCTTATGCACACAAACCGGCAGACAGGCGTGTGGAATTTTTTGTGCACATTATTGTCGACATAACTTCGGACACATAATGTCTTATATTTCGACAAACCTTGATTTTCCTCGACATTTCTAGTTGCATCCGGAACATCTGCGCATCTTTTATCCACATTATCCACATTATCCACACAGTTTTTCACAAAAGCCGCCTGGTATAAGTAAATGTTTTCTTTTTAAAAAAGCTATGATATACTGCTTATGGGTATATTTAGCGCCCCACTTCTACAAAAACAAGCAGGTGAACGAATTGATCATACATAAATACCATTCCGGCGAATATACGCTGGTTCACAATCGTTTTTTTGATGAGTACATGATTTCGGCAAACGGAGAGTTTGTAAAAATATATCTCTATCTGCTTCGCAGCAGCAGCACAGACCGTGAACTTTCCATTTCTGTAATTGCGGATACCTTCAATCACACAGAGAGCGATGTAAAGCGCGCCCTTACGTACTGGGAAAAACAAAAGCTCCTGCAGATCACATACACCCCCGGCGGTGATCTGGATAGTATCACTCTGACAGACGGCACTCCTATCTCCGGCTCCCGGAATGAGACCGCCGCTGCTGCCGCTCCGTCTCCGGCAAAACCGGTTTCTTCTTCTGCAAATCAGGCAGAAAGCGCTTCCGGTGCCGGAAACCGTCTGGACAGCTATGCTTCACACGCTGCAGACCTTCCGCTCCGCAGCGATTCCGAGCCGGGACGGATCGCCATATCCGCCGACCGGAAAAAGGAACTGGCGGCACAGGAAGATATTCAGCAGCTCATGTATATCGCACAGCAGTATCTCGGAAAAAAACTCAGCAGTACGGAAGTCACAAATATTCTATATTTTTACGACGAACTCCATTTTTCCGTGGATCTGATCGAGTATCTGATCGAATATTGTGTCTCCAAAGGAAAACGCAGCATCAGCTATATCCGTGCCGTTGCGCTGGAATGGGCAGCAAAGCAGATTTCAACCGTCGCAGAAGCCAAAAAGGACACGAACCTCTACAGCAAGGATTACTATGCCGTCATGAATGCTTTCGGCATCAAAGACCGTGGTCCGGCGCAGGCAGAGGCTGAAATGATGGCGCGCTGGTTTACGCAGTATCATTTTTCGCTGGAGGTCGTTCTGGAAGCATGCCGCCGCACTGTCAACCGCACGCATGCGCCAAATTTCCAGTATGCAGATAAAATCCTTGAAAGCTGGAAGGCAGCCGGCATCACCCGTCTAAGTGATATCGCCGCACTGGACCGCCCCGCCCCCGCCGCAGCGCCCGTGCAAAAGCCGCAGCAAAACCGGCGCAAAGCTCCTGTAAATAAATTCAACAACTTTCCGCAGCGTGATTACGACTTTGAACAGCTTGAACAGCAGCTTCTTGACTGCTAAGGAGGAGAGACGTGGCACTGAACAATTCACAATATGACGCAATTATGCGGGATTATTACCGCCGCCAGACTATGCACCGCCGCCAGATGGAGGAGCGCGTACGTGAGGTGCGCGAAAAACTGCCGCGTATCCGGGAGATCGATGACGAGATCGCATCGGCAAGTGTGCAGTGCGCCAGACAGCTTCTGTCCGGCAATGACAATGCCCTTTCCGCCTTAAAGAAGCACATTGCCGTCCTCGGTGCACAACGCCAGGAGGTTCTTCTCGCAGGCGGTTTCCCGGCGGATTATATGGAGCTGACTTACGACTGTCCGGACTGCCATGACCTTGGCTATATAAACGGTCAGAAATGTCATTGTTTCCAGAAAGCGGAGATTGATCTTTTATACACACAGTCAAATCTGCGCGATATTCTGGATGAAGAAAATTTCCAGACTTTCTCCTTCGACTACTACTCCGCCGAACTGAAAGAAGAAATCAGCGGAGTGTCCTCTCTGGAGCGGATGCAGAAGGTTCACGCCGTCTGCCGTCAGTTCATCCGGGATTTCGACACCACAGACGCAAACCTGTTCTTTTACGGCGATACCGGCGTCGGGAAAACGTTCCTCTCACACTGCATCGCCCGGGAGCTTCTGGACACGACGCATTCCGTTGTATATTTTTCCGCGCAGGAGCTTTTTGAAATAATCGCGCAAAAGCGTTTCGGAAAATCAGAGCAGCCGGAGGGTACCCTGGATGGTATTTATGACTGCGATCTGCTGATCATTGACGATCTCGGCACAGAAATCACAAATACCTTTGTGAATTCCGAGCTGTTCCTGTGCATCAACGAGCGGCTTACATCCCGGAAATCCACTATTATTTCTACAAATCTTTCGCTAAAAGCATTTAAGGATACCTACTCAGAGCGTATCTTTTCGCGTATCTCAACGAACTATACGATGCTGAAGCTGTTCGGAAAGGATATCCGGCTTTTAAAGAAAATGGAGCGCAACAGTTTAAACAGATCTAAAAAAAGCCTTGAATAAATTGGCTTTTATGATATATTGATAAATGAATGAAATTACGGAGGAATGATAATGCAGACAGAAAAACGTAACCTGGACACTATTCCGGTGGGATCACTTGCTCTGATTCCGCTTGAAAGCTGCAAAGAGCTTGGCGAGAAAATCAACCAGTATCTTGTACAATGGCGCAAAGAGCGTGACCACGAACACAAATCAACCATTGCATTCCGTGAATACGAAAAAGACAGCTACATTGTGAATGCAAAAACCCCCCGTTTTGGCTCCGGTGAAGCCAAAGGCACCATTACCGATTCCGTGCGCGGCGACGATCTTTATATTCTGGTCGATGTCTGCAACTACAGTCTCACCTATTCTCTCAGCGGACGCATAAACCATATGTCTCCGGACGATCATTTTCAGGATCTGAAGCGTATTATTGCTGCCGCAGAAGGTAAGGCAAAGCGCATTACGGTAATCATGCCGTTTTTATATGAAGGACGCCAGCACAAAAGAAGCGGCCGTGAGTCTCTTGACTGCGCACTGGCACTCCAGGAGCTGGCAAATATGGGGGTTGACAATATCCTCACCTTCGATGCACACGATCCGCGTGTGCAAAATGCCATTCCACTGCATGGCTTTGAAACGATCCAGCCGGTGTATCAGTTTATCAAAGGTTTATTTAAGGCAGAACCGGATCTTCACATCGACAAGGATACCATGATGATCATCAGCCCGGACGAAGGCGGCATGAACCGCGCCGTTTACATGGCAAATGTGCTCGGACTGGACATGGGTATGTTCTATAAGAGAAGGGATTATTCGAAGATCGTAGACGGACGCAATCCGATCGTGGCACATGAATTTCTCGGATCCAATGTGGAGGGGAAGGACATGGTGATTATCGACGACATGATTTCTTCCGGCGACAGTATGCTCGAAGTTGCCTCTGCGCTGAAAAAGCTGAAAGCAAGACGGATCTTCATCTGCTCTACCTTTGGTCTTTTCACCAACGGTCTGGAAAAATTCGACAAGGCATACGAGGATGGCGTGTTCGATTATCTGCTCACAACCAATCTGGTCTACCAGACACCGGAGCTGCTCTCAAAAAAATATTATACAAGCTGTGACCTCAGCAAATACCTTGCCTATATTATTGACACGCTGAATCACGATGCCTCGATCAGCGAGCTGTTAAGCCCGCTCGACCGCATCCAGCGCTTCCTGGAAAAGGCCAATAAATAAGCGGCTATCTCCGGTATCTTCCGGAAAAGCCGCCCCATATCATTGATATAACCGCTGCAGAATCTCCTGCTCCCTCCGGTGGCAGGTGAACAGCAGCACCTGACGCCCGCAAAGAGACAGCCACCGCAGTGTCTGCTCAAGGCGGGTGTCATCGTATGTGATAAAAGCATCGTCCAGAACCAGCGGCAGCATATCCTCAGGATTTAAAAATTCCGCGCATGCCATACGCAAAACAAAATAAACCTGCTCCATGGTTCCGCGGCTGATCTGCCAGATAGACAGCAGCTTCTGCGGCGTACTCACCCGTACCTGGAAATTTTCGTCCAGATAAGCTCCCGTGTACTTACCACCTGTGATGACAGATAAAATTTCCGAAATGCGCATATTCAGCCTTTCCGCATATTCCTGGTAAATCTCTGTTGTCACCTCAGAGAGTGTATCCATAGCAAGATAAATGGCAGAAAGCTTCTGCTCAAACTCCTCCACTTCGCCGTTCTGCGTTTTCAGCATCTGCTGCTGTTCCTGCAGTTCTTCCAGCATTACCTGCTTTTCCCTGCGTGTATTCGCAGTCCATTCCAGATTAGCAAGCAGACGTTCCTTCCTGGGAGCATTTCTCTGCTGCCGCTCGTACTGCGCCTTCTGCCGCTCATATTCCTGGCGCATCCGCTGCTCACGAAGCTGTGCTTCCTGTTCCCGCAGAAGATCCTTCTGTTTCTGATCCCGCACTCCGAAAAGCTGCACGCCCAGACATGCCATCAGAATAACTGCCACGGCACCCGCACGCACCTGCCAGTCATCAACCACCAGTGCGGCTGCCAGTGCCGCCACCGCAATCACTGCCATGGCGATTTTACCTGCCTTCCATGCAATCGTCCCGGTATTTCCCATCTCTGTCTCTTCTTTGTCCCTGTTGTACGCCTCCCCGGCCTCCCGGATTTCTGTCTCCATGGCTTTCAGCTGCTCCCGCTGCTTTGTCTCCTGCTTTGCAAGCTGCTCAAGCTCCTGCCGGACATAATCGATCTTCATGGAAAGCTCCTGCATCTTCTCGATCTTTGCGGCAACCTTCTGCTTTTTTCCGCGCTCCAGATTTTTGCGTTCTTCCTTCAGCTCCTCCATTGCCTTCGCCGTATCTATGCCAGACAAATCACTGCTCCCGGCGTTAATCATGCCATTTCGCACAGCATTGGCCAGTCCATCATCTGTCTCCCCGCTCTGCCCGCCAAAAAATACAGTGTTTGAAAAAGCGGTCTCATCCATTCCATTTAAAAAAGCGGAAAGCTCCTCCGGATCCAGTTCACGCCCCTCCGTCTCACAGATCAGACGTACCTCTTTGTCCCGCTTCTCAAAATTTCGTTCGATCCGGTAAACCTTATTACCGCTCTGAAATCTGAGCATGCCGGAATAATAGCTGCCATTCTCCCATGGCTGGCGCAAGCTGTATTCGTCCTGCTGCGCCGCACGCCCGCGCATCCTGTCAATCCCGAAAAACATTCCCCGTATAAACGCACGCATAGTACTTTTTCCGGTTTCATTATCTCCGTAGACAACATTGATTCCCGGATGAAATGCCATACTCTGCCCATTAAATTTTCCAAAATGGTCCATTCTTATCTCTAAAATTTCCATTTATAACCTCTTCTGCGTTTTTTTCATCGCGGCAATTCCGTAAGCAAGCGCCTGCCGCTTCACCGGACTGTCATCCTCCCCGCCTTCCTTTGGCAAAAGCTTTTCTATATAGCGCCCGATGATATCCTGCCCATGCTGAAGCCGCAATTCTTCAATTGAAAAGCCCGGCTCCGTCAGATCGTTGATCTCCAGGATGTTGCCAAGCCCGCGGTAGGTTTCCGTCTGATACACAATCTCCGGCTCCCGCGCCCCGACAATGTCTATCTTATAAATATTTGAGGCACCGTTGGCTGCTATTTCCCGCGCGATCCGCTCCTGCATTTCATAGTCGGTACTCTCCAGGCTGCTCTCCAGTGAAAGCTGTACATATTCCCGGCAGGCAAACGGAACAAATTCCGTGCAGATCTGTCCGTCGGCATATTCGCCCAGAATGTAGCCGTGTACACCAGTATCATTGCTATCAACCGGCTCCAGCGCACCGGCATAGGCCATTTTATCCTGCACAAGCATCTGCGGTTTATGAATATGTCCGAGTGCAATGTAATCAAAGCCGCTTGCCGCCAGACGTTTTTTATCTATCGGAATATGATGGCTGTCCCCTCCATGTGCCAGCAGAATGTGACACCCAGGCGTTTTGTCCGGCTCCAGACCGTCATAAAGCGGCTCCATAATCTCCCTGCTGTAATAGCTAAAGCCATATACCGTCGTCTCCAGCCGCTTAAAATAGACACTCTCGCACTCCGGAGAATCCAGAAAAATCACATTTTCCTCCCATGCAAAATTGCGGCAGGGAGAATCACGATGAAGATAATCGTGGTTGCCCGCCATCCAGACTACCTGCGTCCTGCTCAGTCTGCTAAATAAATAATTAACCTCTTTTAGCTCACGCATAAGCGGCTGCCGGTGGAACAGATCTCCCGCAATCAAAAGAAGGTCCACCTGTTCCCTCTCCGCCTCCCGGATCACTCTTTGAAAGCTTTTCCAGATCTCCTGTGCCCGCTTCTGCGACCACGGCTGCCCTTTATCGGGCACCGCACCCAGATGTATATCTGCGATATGAATAAATCTCATGTTTTCTCCCATCCCACTGCTTCTTCTTTTACCGTTACCATCCCGGTATTGATCAGAAGCCAGAAGTTCCTCTATCATATGTGTTTTATCCACATGGTATGCGTTCTGACTATAACACAGTGCGTTACGAATAGCAACCATTTCTCTCTATGTTTCAATCCGGAATTTTTTGATTGTTATGCAAAATAATCATACCGGATACATTGTAATATCCTGTTTTTTTTGCTAAAATAGCATCAATATATTTTACGTAGGAGGGTATATGAGCTATGAAGAAACTTATCGGTGAATTCAAAACATTTATCATGCGTGGAAATGTTATGGATCTGGCAGTCGGCGTCATCATCGGCGGTGCATTCCAGTCCATCATCACATCGCTGGTAAACGACATCATCATGCCGGTCATCAGCCTTGTCACCGGCGGTATTGATTTTTCCAACTGGTTCATCCAGCTCAGCGGCGATCAGAAATTTACCACACTTGCCGCCGCGCAGGAAGCCGGTGTCGCGGTCTTTGCCTACGGCAGCTTTATCACCGCAGTCATCAATTTCCTTATTATGGCATTCGTGATCTTTATGCTTGTAAAGGCCATGAATAAGCTTGCCACGGTCGGTCATCACAATGAAATCAAAGAAGAAGCTCCCACAACGAAAAAATGTCCTTTCTGCCAGAGCGAAATTGATATTAACGCAACGCGCTGCCCGCACTGTACTTCTGTCATTGAATAACCTGTCAGCTTTTGCAAAATATCCCGCTCTCCGAAATCAAATACCCCGTTGCTTGCAGCGGGGTATTTGATCTACGCCTTCGCTCCGGCCGGTGCTAAACATGCGCCACTGGCGCATAGCACCCCTCGCAGCATTCGCCAAATGCCCGTGCAGGCACGGCAGGTTCTTCTTTTTTAGACAATGTCTGCTCCAAACGGCATCAGCGCCAGCTTCGCCAATTTAAAATGCTGCAGCCCGAACGGGATACCCACGATCGTTACGCACAGTAGTGCCCCGATTGCCAGATGCTCTATCGCCAAAGCCATACCGGAGACAACCAGCCAGACAACATTCAGCAAAAAGGAAGCTGCACCACCCCCATAAACCACTTCTTTTCCAAAAGGAAAAAAGCTCATTGAAGCAAACTTAAAACACTGCATTCCCACCGGAATGCCGACAATGGTAATACACCACAGACATCCTGCGAGACACCAGCTCAATCCACTGATAAATCCGCCAAAAATAAACCATAACACATTTCCAAGACAGCCCATATTGATCCTCCTTTTATCAGAATGCTCCCTGTTGTATCCATCCGTTTTTTTCTGAGTACGGAGCAGCTTTTCCATATTTCTACAAACCACGCAGATCCCGCAGCAGACGCTCCACCTGACGGATAGCGTCATCCACCTGTTCCCTCGCCTCCGCGATCCTTGACTGTACCAGATAATCGGCAACCAGTCCATCAAAGAAAAAGTCCGCAAAGGTGAGAAAATCGCCTACTTCCATGCGAAGCTCTGTCGGCACATAAACATCACGCAGCTCCCGCTGAAAGGTCTGCAAATCCGCCCTGGCGCTTTCCATAAGCACCACTGCATCGTTCATGCGCGAGTGCTTGATCATGTCTGTAATAAATCCACCTCCAAGCAAATCAAAAATTCCCCAGTTTCTCGCACTGTCCAGTTTCTCTTTCGCCCGGCGCAGACTTGTCAGCGCCCGTTCTCCTGCTCTTACTGCCTCCTGGATTTCCTGTTCTCTTGTTTTTTCCATCATATTTTTCCCTCCATTTTCCGGGCAAGCTATCCGGCATGTGCAGGTGCTCCTGTCTGCTTTTAAAGCCCTTCTAAATATGATATAGAAAAAAGACTTTTACCATGACACCTGCCACAATAAAAGTCTTGCTATCTCATTTGATACGGATGCCCTTCGGCATCGAATGACGATCTCAAACCCGGGTTTTACCCGTTCAGCTACTCCCTTTCGCTTGCTTGTTAAAAATATAACATAACCTGTTGATTCTGTCAAGCACAATTATATTTTTTTCATCACAACTCAGCTTTGGTTACGTACTAGTTATTAGAAGATAATTTCGCCAGTGCGTCTAAATGCTTCTGCCGTATGATTCTCTGTGCCTGTCTCTCATTCACATCCAGCTCACCGAGAAGCTTACCGGTATTTGTGAGCGGCAGCCAGCACCTGCCAAGGTAATCCAGATAGCTGCACCACCAGTAGTCCTCCGGTGCACTGACAATCTGCTCCTTTACCGGCAGCATATGCAGCTTCATACAATACCGGAGCGCTGATTTCATATCTTTCAGAACATGCATGGTACTCTTGCGGAAATGCATAGCTTTCCGGTTAATGCCATACATAATGCCCTGCTCATGTACCGACGAATTTACCTCTGGAAAATGCCTGGTTCCCGGCAGATAATCGATCCGCAAGACGGCATCATTTTCCGGAATACAGGTTTCCTCATAGCGTTTTATTACCTTGTCCAGATATTTTTCTGCAGCCTGATTACCGTCAGTCTGCAGCACCAGGTGCAGCTCATTGTCCAGTACGCAGTAGGCAAGAACCTGAATTTCCGGTTCCATATCCTTTCGGATACCTGCCGCCACATCCAGAACCTTCATCTTTTGAATTTCCTCTTCAAAAAGCTGCTGGTTTGCTCTGCCCCTGAGAACTGCATAGCAGATTTGTGTCCCCTCATTCATACGTTCCATTGATAGTACTCCCTTCTTTATTTATGTACACCCATCAGCTCCCGCTTTGATGTACTAGATTTGTACAGTCCTATCATAAACGCATAGGGATTTCTTTTTCAAGTATTTTTTATATGTTGCAACAAAATGAAACATATGCATTTAAAACAGCCATATGTTGTATTTTGGCGCCCGTCTATGCAACATACTGTTGCACATGATTTTCACAGTCTTTCTCAGAACAGGTCTTATCCGTGCTTTTAAAACCCATAACAAAAGGGGAATGATCCCTGCAAATCATTCCCCTTTTTGCAACTGCCAATTTCAGCAGTTTTATTTGTCATTTCCTAATCTGCTCATTTAAAGTATGCCACACCGGATTCGAAAATCTTAATATCCTGCTCACCGTAAATGTTGATTGCTACGGAATCACCACGGCGCTCAGAGTGTGCCATCTTGCCGAGCACACGTCCATCCGGACTGGTAATGCCTTCGATTGCCATGTAGGAGCCATTGATATTCCACTCTTCATTATTAACATCCAGCTCACCATCCGGAGATACATATTGCGTCGCAACCTGTCCGTTGGCAAACAGCTTCTTCAGCCACTCCACATTTGCTACGAAGCGTCCCTCTCCATGGGATGCCGGATTACAATAGGTTGCGCCCGGCACTGCAAGACGCAGCCATGGAGACTTATTCGATACTACCTTCGTATAAACCATTTTCGAGATATGACGTCCAATCGTGTTGAAGGTCAGTGTCGGTGAATCCGCCGTCTGTCCGACGATCTCGCCATATGGTACCAGACCGAGCTTAATAAGAGCCTGGAAACCGTTGCAAATACCGAGTGCCAGACCATCCCGCTGCTCCAGCAGGCGCATTACTGCTTCCTTCATCTTCTCGTTCTGGAACGCCGTCGCAAAGAATTTCGCGGAGCCGTCCGGCTCGTCGCCTGCAGAAAATCCGCCGGGGAACATAATAATCTGTGCCTGGTCGATCGCCTTCTCAAAAATATTTACAGAATCACGGATATCTTCTGCCGTCAAGTTCTTAAATACCTTAACGTCTACCTCCGCTCCTGCGCGCTCAAAAGCCTTTGTGCTGTCGTACTCGCAGTTCGTACCCGGAAATACCGGGATAAATACGCGCGGTTTCGCCACTTTATGCTTACAGATGTATACTTTGTCAGTCTTATAAACGCCGTCCTTAAATGTCACCTCATTTTCCGGGTTCAGCCTGCCTGCAAAGAATACGGCTGTCGGTCCGTCGCCTGACACCAGCGAAACTGCAGCGTCATCCTGCCCCTCCAGGAATGCCGTGCCGCCATTTTCCCCGGAAACGGTCTTAAATACACTCTCCAGCGGGCGCTTCCATGCCTCAAGCGCCTCATCAAGAGAAATTGACACATTTTTATGCTCCAGATGTGCATCCGCAAGCACTTCACCGATCACTGTATAGGTGATGGAAAGCTCACTCACCTTATCTCCCGGAACCTCTGCCACGATATTTCCGAAACCTGCAGTGAACAGGTCACGTTCGTCAACATTGTGCTCCACCTTCACGCCAAGCCCATTTCCAAACGCCATCTTCGCCAGCGCAAGCGCCATTCCTTTGCCGTCTACGGTGTATGCGGAGACAATCCTGCCCGCCTTTACATCCTCGAAGAACTTCCCATACTGATCCTTCACCTGCGCATAAACCGGCAGATCGTAATGATCTTTTTCAATCGTAAGCAGCACCAGCTTGTTTCCGGCTTTTTTCAGTTCCGGCGTTACCATCGTTTTATCACTCGCAACATCCACCGCAAAAGAAACCAGCGTCGGCGGAACATCAATCTCATTGAATGTTCCCGACATGGAATCCTTGCCGCCGATGGACGGCAGACCAAAGCCAAGCTGTGCATTGTATGCGCCGAGCAATGCCGCAAACGGCTGGCTCCAGCGCTTCGGATCTTCCGTCATACGGCGGAAGTATTCCTGGAAGGTGAGACGGATTTTACGGTAATCACCGCCGCCTGCCACAATTTTTGCCACCGACTCCAGCACCGCATAGATGGCACCATGATACGGGCTCCAGCTTGACAGATACGGGTCGAAACCATAAGCCATCATTGTAACAGTGTCTGTCTTACCTTCCAGCACCGGCAGCTTCGCCACCATCGCCTGTGTCTCCGTAAGCTGATATTTCCCGCCATACGGCATCAGCACACTGCCCGCGCCGATGGAGCTATCGAACATCTCCACGAGACCCTTCTGGGAGCAGCCGTTTAAGTCGCTTAAGGTATCCAGCCATTTCGTCCGGACATCTGCCACCTCATCTCTGCGGAAATATTTGTCCTTCTCAGACGGAATCTCCACAAACACGCTGGTTTCCTGATGCGCACCATTCGTATCAAGGAAGGCACGGCTGATATTTACAATTTCTTTATCTCTCCAGATAAGCACCAGACGCGGACTTTCTGTGACAACTGCCACCTCAACCGCCTCCAGATTTTCCTCATTCGCATATTTCAGAAATTCTTCGACATCCTTCGGATCTACGACAACCGCCATGCGCTCCTGCGATTCAGAAATAGCAATCTCCGTACCATCCAGACCGGCATATTTTTTCGGAACCTTGTCAAGATAAATCTGCAATCCTTCCGCCAGCTCACCAATCGCAACAGAAACACCGCCCGCACCGAAATCATTACACTTTTTAATGAGACAGCTCACCTCCGGACGGCGGAACATACGTTGGATTTTACGCTCAGTCGGCGCATTTCCCTTCTGCACCTCCGCCCCGCAGACCTCAATGGAAGCCTCCGTATGCACCTTTGAGGAACCGGTAGCACCGCCAATGCCGTCTCGCCCGGTGCGTCCGCCAAGAAGGATGATAATATCGCCCGGATCGGATGTCATTCTCTTCACAGCCTTTCTCGGAGCTGCCCCCATCACTGCACCGATCTCCATACGCTTCGCCACATAATCCGGATGATAAATTTCTTTTACGTAGCCGGTGGCAAGTCCAATCTGGTTTCCATAAGAAGAGTATCCCTTTGCCGCACCGCGCACCAGCTTCTTCTGCGGCAGCTTGCCCTTCAGTGTATCCTTCACGGATGTGGTCGGGTCTGCCGCGCCGGTCACACGCATCGCCTGGTATACATAGGTTCTGCCGGAGAGCGGATCACGGATCGCACCGCCAAGGCAGGTTGCTGCGCCGCCGAACGGCTCGATCTCTGTCGGGTGATTATGGGTTTCGTTTTTGAAGTTTACCAGCCACTCTTCCGTCTTTCCGTCAATTTCCACCGGCACTACAATACTGCAGGCATTAATCTCATCGGATTCCTCCTGATCGTCCAGCATGCTCTCTTTTTTCAGCTTGCGCATCGCCATCAGCGCCAGATCCATCAGGCAGACAAACTTATCCTCGCGTCCCTTAAAAATCTCCGCACGGTCTGCCAGGTATTTTTCATAGGTGCCGACGATCGGCTCCTTATAATCGCCCTCCCCGAACACAATATCTTTCAGTTCCGTGGAGAAGGTCGTATGACGGCAATGATCTGACCAATAGGTATCCAGCACGCGGATTTCCGTCATGGACGGATCGCGTTTTTCCTCATTCTTAAAATAATTCTGGATATGCAGAAAATCTCTGAAAGTCATAGCAAGATTCAAGGAAGCATATAATTCCTTCAGCGGCGCTTCTTCCAGCTCACAGAAGCCGTCAAAACTCTTTATATCCTCCGGCTCTTCAAACACTGTCACCAGTGTCTCCGGCTTCTCCATGCCCGTCTCACGGGAATCCACCGGGTTAATGCAGTGGCTCTTCACTGCAGCGAATTCTTCCTCCGTCAGTGTTCCCTCAATAACATAGGTGGTCGCCGAGCGGATCACCGGTTTTTCCTCTTCGTTTAAGAACCGCACACACTGCTCAGCGGAATCCGCCCGCTGATCGAACTGTCCCGGCAGATATTCTACAGAGAAAACGCGGTCGCCCTCCCCCATTGGAAAGTTTTCATGATAAAGGGTGTCTACCGGCGGCTCTGAAAATACCGTCTTGCACGCTTTTTCAAATACTTCCTCTGAAATATTTTCCACATCATAGCGAATCAGCACACGCACGCCAGTCAGCCCGGCAATTCCCAGATAGCTGCGTATTTCGTGCTTCAATTCCTTCGCCTGTACGGCAAAAGCCGGTTTCTTTTCCACATAAACTCTCTTTACGTTACCCATACGTTTCCTCCATCATTTAAGTTTTCTATTTCTGCCCGACCTTATTTTTCCTTGCCCGGGGTAATCCGTAGCTACCGCTGTATGCCGGATAAAAGCTCGTCCGCCCAGTCACTCAGACTATAAGCGTTGCCGTCAAACAGCTTCAAAATTACACCGTACTGCTCCTCATTGTGGTCGAAGGCATTGCCCTCATCCGTGTCCACATGCATTGCCAGTACAAAGTCCGGGTGTACACGCACCACCACGTTTGCATAGATCAGCGCCCGCTCATAGCTCTGCGTGATTACAAACACCTCTTCATTATCCTTCACATGCATACGGTAAGCATCACTCGGCGTCATATGTATGTGACGTTTCGCCACAATGACCCCTTTTTCCAGATTCAGACTGCCATTTGGGCCGATCAGGCGGCAGCCCGGCGTTCCGGCAATGTCGCCCGACTGCCGGATCACCTTGTCGATGCCAAGCTTGCGGGTATCGGTAATAGCCAGCTCCACCTGTGTCTCCTTCCGGAAAGGTCCCAGAATCGCCACATGCTCCATCTTCCCCCGCGGTCCCTCAATCGTCAGACGTTCCTCTGCAAGAAACTGCCCCGGCTGACTTAGCTCCTTGACAAATGTCAGCTCACGTCCCTTGCCGAACAGCGCTTCAAAATCCTCCCGGCAAAGGTGGATATGTTTTGCCGAGATCTCGATAGGTATCTTTGACTTCATTTCATGCACCTACTCTGTCAGAAATGCTGCATAGCAGCGCTTTGCCTCATAAACGTCTGCCTTGCTGACGATCTCCCACGGTGCATGCATATTAAGAACTGCCACGCCGCAATCAATCACCTGCATTCCATACAGTGCCAGAATATAGGCGATGGTTCCGCCGCCGCCAAAATCTACTTTTCCAAGCTCTGCCGTCTGGAATGCCACCTCATGCTTCTCCAGTGTCGCACGGAGCTGCGCCATATACTCAGCATTGGCATCATTGGAACCGGATTTTCCCCTCGCCCCTGTGTACTTGTTGAACACAATGCCATGCGCAAAATATGCCGTATTCTTTTTCTCAAACGATGCCGCAAATTCCGGATCGTATGCCGCACTCACATCTGAAGAAAGCATACGTGAATTTGCCAGCACTCTGCGCAGCTTCAGGTCAGAATAATCTCCCATACAGTTTATAAGCTCCGCCACCGTATTTTCAAAGAAACGTGACTGCATACCGGTCGCTCCGACACTGCCAATTTCTTCTTTATCTACCAGAATGCAGCATGCTGTCCGCTTCACCTTTTTCATTTCCAGCATCGCCGCGAGGGATGTATACGCACACACACGGTCGTCATGCCCGTAAGCAAGCACCATACTGCGGTCAAGCCCGCACTCTCTTGCCTTTCCTGCCGGAACCACCTCCAGCTCCGCTGAGAGGAAATCATCCTCCTCGATATCATACTGCTGCTTTAACAATTTCAGAATATTTGCTTTTACCGCTGTCTCTTCCTCGTCTGCCAGCGGAATATTGCCGATCAGAAGGTTTAGCGCCTCGCCCTCGATTACCTTTGATGCCTTCTTTTCCATCTGTTCACCAGAAAGATGCACCAGAAGATCGGTAATGCAAAATACCGGATCATCCTCCTTCTCGCCGATGGAAATATCTATCAGACTGCCGTCCTTTTTCGCAACTACGCCGTGCAGCGCAAGCGGAACCGTCACCCACTGATATTTCTTGATGCCGCCGTAATAATGGGTGTCAAAATAAGCAAGCTCTGTGTCCTCGTACAGCGGATTCTGCTTTAAATCCAGACGCGGAGAATCCACATGCGCCCCCAGAATATTCATACCCTTTTCAATGTCCTTGCTTCCGATGTGGAACATGGCGATTGCCTTTTCCATGCAGACAGCGTACACCCTGTCGCCCTCTGCGAGCGTTTCTTTTTTCTTAATTACCTCATGCAGATCGCGGTAGCCTGCTTCCTTCGCCAGCTTCACTGCCTCGCGGATGCACTCCCGCTCCGTCTTTCCATGATCCAGAAAATGACGGTATTCCTTGTTTAATTTTTCCAGCTCTGTCAGCTGCTTTTTGCTGTAACTGCCCCAAACGTTTTTTCTGTCCATTTTTCAGGCTCCTTTTCTATTACTGATGTTTGATAAATCCAATCTTGCTGAAAGGATAAATTCGTACGAACGCTTTTCCGATGATCCGTTTCTTCGTTACAGGACCAATCACGCGGCTGTCGCTGCTATGATTACGGTTGTCACCCATCACCCAGTATTCATCCTCACCAAGCTGGATCGGTTCGATTGCCATGCCCGGATCTGCAATCACTTCCTTGCCGTAGGACTCCTTTAGGATTTCTCCATTGATATAAATGTTTCCTTCCTGATCGATGCGTACCTCTTCCCCCGGAAGACCGATAATACGCTTGATCCAGCGCTCTTTTGTGCTGCCCTCATACGGGTAGATCACCACAATGTCAAAGCGCTCCGGCTCACTGAAGCGGTAGCTGATCTTATCACAGATCAGATTATCCTTGTTCTCCAGTGTCGGCTCCATAGACCGCCCGTCAACCTCCACTCTCTGTCCGATAAATGTCACAATAAACAGCGCCGCCGCAATCGCGACCGCAAAACATCCTATCCAGCTTAAAATCTCTTTCTTCATTAGCCTCTCCTTTATCTGCTGCTTAACCTGATATTGCCGTGATAATCACGGAACTTAAATTCACCGCCATATGGAAGGTGATACACGCCCGCAGCGTCCCCCATTTTTCATATACCGCAATCAGTATCAGCGCCATGGGAAACGCAAACAGGATCTGAACCACATTTCCATGATATACGGCAAAAATTACTGCCGCCAGAATCACGGCGGACTTTGCAGTTTTAGTATACCCCTTCAGACGGTTATATACAAGACCCCGAAATAAAACTTCTTCCATAATCGGAACAAGAATCCCCACTCCGGCGATCTGTACAATGAAATTGCTGGCAAACAGAGCCTCCTGCACCTGATTGGAAAAAGAGAAAAAAGAAAGAATCCCGTTCACCGCCAGTGTCAGTGCCAGATTGCAGGCGATACCGAGCGCTGCAATCCAAAGATATGCTCCTGCTGTAAGCTTTCCCGGCGTTTTGCGGGCATACTGCACGCCATCCTTCTGGTACATACGCCAAAACAACGGCAGTACAATCACTGCCGCTATGCTTGTCAGAAAGGCTGCATCTGCATGCAGCCTCATCATACTTAATATAGATATCACCAGATAATGAATCAGAACCGGACCGATTACTCTTCCGGCTTTATCCGCCCATTCCCAGAACATACTGCCTATCTCCCGAAATATGCATCTACGCCGTTTGCAATCCCCTGTACCATGATATCCTGGTTTTCCTCATCCGCCATATATGCGTCATCACCCGGATTTGTCATAAATCCCATTTCCAGAATTGTCACCGGCATATCGCTCCAGTTAATGCCCGTCATGTCATCTGTCACCCAGATGCCGCAATTGTAAAGCCCGGTTGCCTCACAGTAGGCATTGATCAGATCATCCGCCAGCTTCACACAATCCTCATAAATATCGGATACATAAGGGTTGGAAGAGGACGGAGCCGCTGTAAGTGCTCCCGACACACTGCTATCCTCCGAGCCGTTCGCATGGATGCGCAGAAGGATATCTGCCCCCGCTTCATTCGCCACCTGACAACGCTCAATGTTGCTGATGTCAATATCGTGCGTTTCACGCGTCATGATCACGCGATAGCCTCTTTTTATCAGCTCATCGCGCAGCTTCAGGGAAACATCCAGATCCAGCTCATATTCATCCAGCCCGGAAACGCATCCGCTCGTACCTGTAGCAAGCCGCGCTTTCATAATGTCAGAGCCGGGTCCATTCGGTTCCACCCCGGACATATCCTGCCCCGGTCCCTGGTGTCCCGGATCAATTGCAATCAGAGGTCCGTCGTCTGCTTCTGCTGCTTCACTTTTTTGCTGCCGGCCGGCAATCTGTTCCTCCTCCGTCAGCATTGCCTGCACACATACGCCATATGTGCCCGCAAGCGCCAGCCCCAGAACCAGCGCCAGCCCCTTCAAACATTTTTTCATTTCTGTCACTCCTGCCCGGGAATGCTTTCATCTTCCCTGCCGCTGTTTCAGATCACGCCCGGAATCTCCGCGGAAGTTACTATACATTTCCCATCCTGGTAGCGGAAATAAAAAGTTGCTTCCTTTTTCGATCCCTCACTGCCTGTATTCTTCGTCTCTGTTTCAGCCTCAGATTCAGATTCTGCTTCCGTTTCCGTCTCGCTCTCAGATTCCGTTTGCGCCTCCGCCTGCTCATAGCTGCAGGTATAGGAAAGCTTCATTTCAATTCCGATGTAGCTCTCTTCATCTCTTCCCGGATAGTAAATATCTCCGAATACCGGTTCAAAGCCCTCAAAGGTAATGTTATCCGCCTGCAGCTCGCTGCTTCGGAAAAGATTGCCGGATATTGCCTTGAAAAGATTATCTTTGTTCGGCACGTTTGCAAATAATTCGCTGAGATCGGAAGAGGTCTTCAGCTGCATCACCGCAGTGTACAGCTCGTTAATCATGCTCTTACCGATTTCCTCCATCTGTACCTTCGCGTTTTCGCTGACTTCCAGACGGTCACGGATATCCAGCAGACCATTGCCCGTCTCCAGAGTGCCCTCAAAGGATTCAAATGGGAGCCCGTTGATCTGAAGCTTCGCCGTCGGCTCCACGCCGCTTAACTGGTAGCGGACAGCTCCCGGTGAAAGCGTGTCATCCTCTTTCATTTGGGATTCATCCGGGCTCACTCCGTCGATCAGCACCTGCACACCTGCCGGAACGATCAGCTCCATATCGACTGCATTTGCCCCCGCTGCCTGCAGCGCCCACTGGTCAAACAAACCGTATTTCTTTTCCTGCTGCTGTGTGAGACTGAGCCGCTGGCTGGTTTCTTTCCCGTCCACCGTATAAGTGAAGGTGTAATCCTGTACAAACTGATTGTCCGCATTTAAGGAGCGGTCACCTGTCTCCACCTTAAATGTATCAACACCGGTCGCTTTTTTCACATATTCCTCAGCAACTCTCTGAGGATCGCTGTCTCTGAGCCCCTCATAAACAAAGGTACCGCCCACGGAAGCAAGAATTACCACAACGATCCAGATGCCGATGCGCATATTGCGCTGTTTTCTCTGCCGCCATTTATACTGTTGATTGTTGTTATCCGTCATCACATATTCCTCCCTAGCTTCTCGCATCTTCCAGTTTCTGAACAACCGCAAGGTTCGCCCATTCATAATCATTCAGGAAGCTGTCCAGATTCGCATCAAAGTAGGACGGGTCGTAAGTCGGCTCATACCAGGTTTTCTGCGCGAAGTAGTCTTTATATGTCTGCGTTGTAAAGATACGGCCATGACGTGCAAAAATCTCATTGCGCACGATAGCCAGATCACCTGCGCTCCATCCGTCAAATTCATCCTCAGAAACATAACGGCTGCTCAGATCGTATGTATAGCTGCTGTCCCATGCGCCCGAAGAGCCGGAGGAGCTGCTGCCGGACGGCTTGTCCCAGGACAGATAATTGCCCGCCACGTAGCCGGTCTGACCGTCATAATTTACCTGTATCCAGCCATTGTCCGTCGAGCCGGTGACTGTAATAGAAGAACCGGCACTCAGACCGCCGATACGGCTGTTGCTTGTGCCTGCACCGCTGCGGACATTCACATCTCCCGTTGCGTACATGGTACCTCCCATAGCTGTAACATTCCATGTAATCACAGCCGGAGTATTACTGCCGCCCGCAGAGCCGCTGCCGGACGTATTGCTGTTGCTGCCCGCAGAGCTGCTGCCGGACGTATTGCTGTTGCTGCCCGCGGAGCTGCTGCCGGATGTATTGCTGTTGCTGCCCGCGGAGCTGCTGCCGGATGCATTGCTGTTGCTGCCCGTGCCGGTCTGCAGATAATTCTGGCTTACATAGCCGGTCTTCCCGTTATAGCTTACCTCTACCCAGTTACCCTCGCGGTTTCCGGTAACGGTAACGCCTTCACCCACCTGAAGCGTGCCAAGGATATCTCCTTCCACACCTGCGCTGCTTCTGACATTTACGCCGCCGGTGGCATACATCATACTCTCATCCTCCTGCCCGGTACTGCTTCCCGCAGTGGATGTGCCGTTATTTTCTGTTTCAGATGTTTTCTGATCTTTTCCGCCCGCCCCGGTACCCGATGCCGTTTTTGACGATACTACAAATGAATCTTTTGTTTTTGAAAACTGCTCGACAGTAATCGGCTGCTCGGTTTCCTTTGTCTGTGTACCAAGCCCCGGGTCTGTCTCTCCTTCGACCTGCCGGCTCTGGTCAAGCAGCGAAAGCCCGGTATTTGTCAGAAAAATACTGCCGCCTGCTGCCAGCACGGTTGCGCCGCAGATTCCTAAAATTGTTGATATTTTCCTCTTATCAGACATTTTCCTCACCTCATAGTTGATAATAACACACACCTCTGTAAATGTCCAATCTTTTTGCCGCGGTTCATGTTTCCTTAAGAATCATCAGAAAATCTACCGGAATCTGCCTGCATTTTCCACGCTTTTGCCGCTATACGGCCGGCAATCCATATCCCGCGGTTCCCCGCCAGACGGCATCTACATTCTCTCCGGTGCCTCAAAGCCGAGTACGCCGATACACGCTTCCAGAACCTGCCTTGTCAGACAGAGCAGTGCGATCCAGGACGATTTCTGTGCCTCATCTTCCTCACTCAGAATTTTTGTCTCATGGTAGAAACGGTTGAAGGCATTAGCAAGATCATAAATATAAGAACATATCTTGTGCGGTGCCGTCTCTTCAAAGGCGTTTTCCATCACGCCGTTGAAGCGCCCCAGTTCCAGACACAGCTGCTTTTCGCTGTCATTCGCCGCTGCCAGCATACCGCCCTTTTTTGCGCTGCCGCCCGCTTCCTGATATTTATTTAAAATCGAATTTATGCGTACGATTGTGTATAGGATATACGGTCCGGTATTTCCCTCGAAGGAAGTAAAACGATCGATATCAAACACATAATCCTTCGACGCCTGATTTGACAGATCCCCGTATTTGATTGCCGAAAGCCCGACGATTTTCGCCGTTGCGCGTGCCTCCTGCGGATCGATCTCGTGATTGTCCATAATCTTGCGGTACATCTCCTCTTCAATATCCGCAATCAGATGCTCCAGACGCATCACACCGCCGTCTCTTGTTTTAAACGGCTTGCCATCCTTTCCATTCATCGTGCCAAAGCCAAGGAAGGAAAGCTTTGTATCCTCTTTCACAAGTCCGGTTTTCTTCGCCGTCCGGAATACCTGGATAAAGTGCATTTCCTGCCGCTTGTCCGTCAGATAGAAAATCTCGTCCGGCTGGTAAAGTTTCATACGCTCCACGATAGTTGCCAGGTCGGTAGTTGCATACAGCGACGCTCCATCTGATTTCAGAATGATGCATGGCGGAACTTCTTTCGTGTCGGTCTCTTCCTTCACGTCCACCACCAGCGCCCCCTGATCCTCGTGGGCAAAGCCCTCGTCCTTCATGCGCTGTACCATATCCGGAATATACGGCTGCGCATCCGACTCACCTTTCCAGAGATCAAATTCCACATTCAGGCGGCTGTAATTTTTCTTCAGATCTGCAATGGAAACTTGCATAATATGCTGCCAGAGCGCACGATAGCCCGGATTTCCCTGCTGTAGCTGATAAGTCGCCTCCAGTGCCTCCCCGCGGTACTGCTCATCCTCTTTCGATTTTTTGCTCGCCGCCGGATAGATCTCCTCCAGATCGCTGATCGTAAACGGCGCTTCCTGCGGGTATTCCCCGGCATAATCTTCCCGGAAATATACCAGTTCCGGCTGACGCCTGCGCAGCTCAGTGATGATCAGCCCCATCTGCAGACCCCAGTCACCGAGATGCACATCCCCGATGACCTCATGCCCCATAAAACGTCCCATGCGTTTGATACTCTCTCCGATAATCGCAGAACGCAGGTGCCCCACATGAAGCGGCTTTGCAACGTTTGCCCCGCCATAATCCAGAATAATCTTTTTAGGCTTCTTTGCCTTCTCCACAGACAGATTTTCGTCCGCCAGCATGTCATTCAGAAAACCTGCCAGAAAATCTCCCGCGAGCTTTAAATTGATAAACCCGGGATTCACAGCCTCTGCCATCGCAAACATCCTGCTGTCCTGCAGAGCGGCAACCACATCCTTTGCAATCAGAATCGGCGCTTTCTTATATTTCTTTGCCGCTGCCATCGCACCGTTGCACTGAAACTCACACAAATCCGGGCGGTTTGAAACCGTCACCTTTGCGTAAGACGCATCCACCCCCGCCTGCTCGAATGCGGGTACCAGTTCCTCTTCAATTAACGTAAGTATTTTTTTCATCTTTGTCAAACTCCTGTCTGCTAATCAATGTCTACAGACGATTATACTGATAAAACCAACGTTTTTCAATCCCTTTCTTTTACAACTGCGTTTCTGCAGGATGATTCCGTAACATTTCAGCCAGGCTGCCCTGTTACCTAATTCCTTCAAGAACAAAACCATTTTTCTCCAACACCTTCTGTGAGGCAGCATTTGATATCACACATCCATTTTGTTTGCAACAAAAAATATTTTATTATTTCTTTTTGTCAATATATCCTCTGATGTCATTGATTTTTTCAGCGTTTGATGGTATGATGAGGATAATATGGATCAAATGAAAGGGGTATTGTTATGAGTGCAATGTCAGTTTTTTATCAGAAACAGGCGGAAACAATCATCAAAGCTTTGCAAAAACGAGGCATGGACGGATACTACTGCCCTGACTGCAAAAGCGCTGTGGAAAAAATATTGTCACTGATCCCGGAAGGGTCTACCGTCACCTGGGGCGGCTCGGAATCCATTAAAGAATGCGGGCTGATGGATGCCCTGAAGAATGCGCCGGTAGAGCTCTGGGACCGCGCAAAGATCGCGCCGGAAGACCGGAAGGAGTTTTACCGCAAAGCATTTTCCGCTGATTATTTTCTGATGAGCACAAACGCCATCACACTTGACGGGCAGCTCGTCAACATCGACGGAACAGGTAATCGCATTGCCGCGCTTTCCTATGGACCCGATCACGTAATCATGCTGGTCGGCATGAACAAAGTCGTATCTGATCTGGATGCCGCCGTGGCACGCGTGCACAATGTTGCCGCACCGCCAAATGCTATCCGGCTCGGACTATCCACTCCCTGCGCAAAGGATGGTGTCTGTCACAACTGCTTCTCCCCGGAGAAAATCTGCAGCATGCTGCATGTGCAGCAATACAACCGTTTTCCCGGACGCATCCAGGTCATTCTGACAGGTGAATCCCTCGGGTTCTAAAAACGCTGCCCGGAAGAAAGGATTTCTTATGGAATACACAGAAGATTACAAATGTAAATGCCCAACGGATGCCTCAGAAGTCACGCATACCGTCACATACAAAAAGGGGAGCTGCAGCCGCTATCCGGAGGATATTATGATCTCCTTTGTCTGCAGCCGCAACTCCGCCTGCGTAAAATGTTCACAGAATTATATCGACTAACGTTATCTGCAATGATTACCTGCGCGTCCTGTCCGCTCCTCATAAGAGGTCTTTTTCAGGACGCGCTTCGTCCGAAAATGCGTTTTCCTTCTATCACCGGTTCAGATAGCCGTCCGGTTCCAGCGTCTTCTCGCGCTCATTTAAAAGCTTTATATTGTACAGCTCATACTGATTAAACATCTCTGAGGAAAATTCAGACAGACTGATCCTTCCGGCATACCAGTTCTTGCCGCCAAAATATTCCTGCAGCTCCTGCGGTGTGAAAACAGCGCCCCGGCGCGCATAAATTTCATAACGCGCATAACACGCGACGCGCGCGGACAGCACGTTCACCTCTTCCTCAGTCAGATAACGGATATCGCTGTCAGCAAAAATATACTGCCCTGTCAGATAGTTCGATTCCGGCGCGATTGTCGTCTCGGTAGTTTCCGCAGCAAACAGGGATAATTCCTCCGCTACTCTGTCAATGTCATAACCAGGCTGATCAAGCTGGTAAGTATCATACTCTACAATCAGAAGGAGATTCTTCTGTTCATAATCATTAAATACTTTGTCGGTGAAATCCTCCGCATCTATAATTCCCGCATACCAGCTTTTTGTTCCAAAATAATCGCGCAACTCCTGCGATGCAAATTTTCGTCCATGGCGGGCATAGATTTCGTTTTTTGCATAGCTGATAGCCTGTGGAGAGAGACGCGATACTTCCTCGCGGTCCAGATAACGCCCGGCTACGTCCGGAAAAATGTATTCCATATTGGGTGCCATATCGCCGGTTCCGTCTGGCTGAACCTCCGCAGCCTCTGTTGTTTCCTGTCCCGTCTGTTCCCCGTTTTCCTCCGCTTCCATCTTCCCGATCTCCGCCATAATATCTACATCATGCAGATCCTCATTTTTGCTGAAGCCCGCTTCCGTCTGCGGTTCTGTCTCTGGTTCAGTCTCTGTTTCTGCTGCAGTTTCCGCTTCCGTCTGCGGCTCCGTTTCCGGCTCTGTCTCTGGTTCAGTCTCCGTTTCTGCTTCTGTTACACGCTCAGCCTGCTCTTCGGTTTCTGCCTCCGTCTCATCCTCTTCTCTTTCGACGATCTTCGCCCGCTCCATGCAGGCAGCTACTGCCGCTTTGACTGCTTCAGAGGTTATCGTCGCGCCGGAGACGGCATCGACCTCACTTGTCTGCGCTTCCAGAATACGCCTGATCAGGTCACTCCCAATCTCAGCTCCCTGTCCGGCGTTCTCTCCGGAAAGATTCATACCCATGTTGACAATTCCGGTTTCATCAAAGGTACATGTCACCATGATCCTGCCTGCATAGCCATCGACATATGCCGTGTACTCGCCAGGAACGTAGCGGATTTCCGGCTCCGCTTCTGTCTCGTCTGTGTTCCTGGCTTCCGGCTCCGTCTTACCTTCAGATTCCTCTTCCGTTTCCGGCTCCGTCTTACTCTCAGATGCTTCTTCCGTTTCCGGCTCCGTCTTACCCTCAGATGCTTCTTCCGTTTCCGTATCCGCAGCCTGCATATCCAGTTCATTTCCGGTTTCGTCCATTTCTTCCGGATCGTCCTTTGCTTCTGCCGCCATCTTTTCCAGCAGCAGGGCATTTGCCGTCTCGTATTCGTTCAGCATGCTTTCCGGGAAATCGCTCTCCTTAATAAACCCAAAGTACCAGCTTTTTCCGGAAAAGTATTCCGCCACCTCCGGCGTTTCAAACAGCATCCCGCGGCGCGCAAAGATTTCATATCTGCCGTATTCAAGCTGAGTGCGTGTCCATCCCTCCAGCTCCTGCTCTTCCAGATAACGGCTGTTGCTTTCCGGAAGGTAATAGTCTGCCTCTGCTGACGCCTCTGTTTTCATTTCTGCTGCTGCCCGGATGTATGCGCCCTGCGCGGATAATACCACGCAGGCGCAAATTCCGGCAGCTGCTGTTTTTTTCAGTCTTCTGATTTGTTTCATAACATCACCCTCTCTGTCTGACTACTGCTTACCACCGGTCAGTTTTCTGCCTGCCGCGCCGCAATCCGGTCATCCGCCACATAAATCCATGTTCCGTCCTCAGACGCGGTTACAATTTCCAGTGTATTCTTCCCTGTGACATCTACCTCAAATGCAGCCGGTCCCTCATACATGTCAAAACCGGAAATCTCATACAGTACCTCTCCGTCTGCCTTTATCTGAACGGATACATCCGTTTTCAGTGCTCCGTCTGTCTCTGCTATAATCGTACCGGTAAAGGCCGAGTAATTTCCCGACAGATTGTAAAGCACTTTAGAGTCTGCCTGCGCGTTCATTTCCAGGAAGCGATCATGCAGGGTTCCGTATGCATCCGTATAAAGGACGTCTTCCGTATTCGTATTTATCTCCTCCACCTGGATCAGATCTGTCAGGCGCCGGATATCCTCCGCTTCGCCTAAAGTCCCCCCTGCCGCAAGCGTACCGGTAAGATACAGATACCCATAATCATAGCTTCCGTTATTAGAACTTGCCACAGTCAGCACCTTCACTGTGCTGACATCCACGGAAAATGCTGTTTTTTCCTCATTTTTCCGGATATTCCGAAGCTCATACAGCAGCTTTCCGTCACCAAACACCGCAAACTGCATGTTTACATTTTCAGAAGCACCGGAATAAGGGGTGATTGTTCCTGCAAATACTCCGTATTTGCCATCGAGCTGCACGCTAAAGCATGCATCGTTGGAAGCATCCAGGCACACACTGCCAGGCTCCAGCGTTTTCGCTTTCATCTGTATTTCGTCCACATCATAGACGTCTGAAGTCTCACAATAATTACTTTCCAGCCACTCCAGCTCCGGCAGACGGACGGTATCCTCTGCCTGCTGCCCGGATACTGCCGTAACCTCCATTATAAATCCTCTTGTAGCATCCGCCGGAAGATCATTCCAGGTTCCGTCCTGATTGATGCTCAGAAGATATTCCATGCTGTCCACATTGTCCGGTTTTCCGCTGCCCCAGTTCAGATAACTTCCAAAGTTCTCACCATTGCTCCAGCTCCAGACACCCTTCGTCAGCCGTCCGCCAATCCAGTAGCTGTCAGAAAGACCAGCCGATGCCATGTACTGCAGCGTCAGATTCTGATCCGCATCTGCCGGGCATGCCAGCACTCCGCCTGCCGCTGTGCAGAACGCTCCCGCCTGCTCCCAGGTAAGCTGCTCCTCAAATAAGTAGTAGCGATAATTTCCGCAGGTGACGATCTCTGCCGCCCGCTGTTCTACCACCGCAGGAATCTCCGGGAATTCCGGCGTTTCCGGCACTTCCATCGGTTCTGCGTCTGTCGTTTTCAGCATCGTATCTGCCAGGTAAAAATACAGAAAGCCGCTTTCCTCATCGCCCGAGGTGCGCACCTCCAGCGTCCTTTTGCCGGTCACATCCAGAGATACCGGCGTTTCCTGCCCGAAAACCGAATAGTTATCTATGCAAAATACACTCTCTCCATCCAGCAGAATTTCCAGGTTTCCCTCCGCTGTGCCATAATCATCGTAATAATCCGCCGCAAAAAGTACTGCGTCAAAGGACGTGTAGTTTCCGTCCAGATTCCAGAGCGCATACCCGTTCTCTGCTGCAGAGAAGGTATAGGCATCACGGTGGATATTTCCATAAATATCTGTAAACATGCCCGCTGCTTCCGGCTCATATTTGCCGGAACTAATCAGCGCAAGCTCACTAAGCGTCTTCCCTGACTTAGCCAAAGCCGTCTCCGTGCCATCCGCCGTTAGCCAGCCCTCATTCAAAAACAGATATCCATTGTAAGTATTTCCGTAAGCTTTTGTCTGAATATAAAGCTTCTCCACGCCCTTCACGTCAATCGCGAACGGAATCGCCGCGTCGCCCTTCTTATAATTGTATTTAGAGAACAACAAAGTATCATCGCCCCAGATGGCAATTTCAAAAATACATTCACTTTCTGCATCCGTCCATGTACTGATGGTCCCCGTCAGTTCCGACCACCCGCCATTCAGATCATATGTCAGAAAGCCTCCCTGTGCCGCATCCAGATACAAGCTGCAAAAATGATCATCCCCATATGGATCGGTCAGATACGTCTCAATACCGCTCTTATAAGAAGCCCGCGGTGTCAGCTCAGCCAGATATACCGATGTACTGATTCCCGCACCTGTTTCTGCGGCTTCTATCGTATTTCCGTCTGCCGTATCTGCATCTGTTTTCCTATCTGCTTTCACGCCTTCTGCCGTATCTGTGTCTCCTTCCGCCCCGATCTCTGCAGTTTTCGTCATAACCTCCAACGGTTCAATCTCCAGAATAAAGCCGCCGTCAGTATTCTCTCCATCGTTGTCGTTCCAGTGGTTTCCGAAACCTCTGCCCATCTCCAGATAGTTTTCACCCTCTTCTGCATAACTGGAGTTATCCGGCTGTCCTCTGTCCCAGTCTGTCCATTCAAACGGTTCGCCTGTCACCCACTGCCAGCCGCCTTCCCAGTCAGCATCCGTCGCACCGAGCCAGTATTCGCTGTAGGGCGCATCCTCCAGAAGCTTCTCAATCACCGCCTTTTCCCGCTCAGAGGTAACAGTAGCAAGATGTCCGCCCGCCGTCTGGCAGAAGGTGTTTGCCAGGCTCCAGCTCAGATTCATATCAAACCGCGCATAAATATGCCCCTCATAGGTCAGATAATATGCTGCCTGGTTCTTCACATTATCTGCGAATTCACCACTCGCCACCTGGGTCTTTACCACTTCTTTGCCCGGAATTTCTGCGGTATCCTGTACATCAAGTACAAGCGCCTCCTCTGCCGCATCCTCCGCCAGAACTTCAGCGTTTTCCATACCGGCAATATCCTGTGCGATATAGTCCTGTGCTTCCTCCGCTGTCATATACAGCGACGTATTCCAGTTATCCTCATATACAAGCTGCCCCTGCGGTGTTTCCTCTACATCGTAGAAACGCACCACCACATATACATCCTGCTGCTTCACCAGACGGCTCTGCTGCTTCACCGGAACTGCCATATGAAACACCAGATACAGCCTGTTTTCTGTATCATCTTCACTTGTTTTACAAACCGTCTTAAAGGAATCCGGCACCATCTCACTCTTATTCCAGATAAGCCAGCTGCCACCTGCATAATCCAGAATATCATCCGAGGAGGTAACAAATTTTGTTTTCACATGCTCTTCCAGATCGGACACCAGCGCAGCAATCGCCTCATCCTCCATTGAGGACGCTGTAAGCTCATAGGTATTCAGACCGGAAATTGTATAGCTATACGTACTATTCGTCACGCGATAGCCATGCTCCAGCATTTCCTGCCCGTCGTATGTAATTTCCCCTTCATAGGTATCACCGTTCCGGGCATAAATCCACTCACTGCTGCTCATATCCCAGAGCGAAGTCAGCGATACATAAGGCTGATCGTAGTCAATCGTCAGTTCTGCACGCACATTCGGGCAGATTCCCGAAAAGCTCACTGTCAGCGCCTCCGCCAGATCAATCTCCTGCGGCTCCTCCAGATTTTCTACAGTAAATTCCTGCGTGCCGCCTGCCAGATATACGCCAATCTGGTTAATATACAGCGTCTCCTGCTCATATGCACAATCCAGTGTTACCGTGTCGCCGTTTGCCAGCGCAGCTTCCCTGTCTAATGTTGTAGTAAAATTATAGCGCCAGCTATCCCGGATAATATCCACAGCATTCGAAATATCCGCCGTCAGATCTGTATCTTCCTGCGGCGCGCCATAAACGCCCCGCCCTTCTTCTTCAAACGCTGTCTGCAGATCCCCGGCAAGCTTTTCCGTGTCCAGAACCGCACTTGCATATCCGGCTCCGTCATACCCGGAAAATGAACAGTTCAAATAATCCGCCAGGGGAACCGTATGCGTCGGCAGCAGCCCTTCCACCGTTTCCGTTATATCCTCCCAGACAAAACGGATACCGTACTCACTGATTTCTGCGTAATCCATGTTGATGGCGGCTTTCACTTCGTCACCATTTTTCAGCAGTTCAGACGGCTGCACATCAAGATAGAAGGAATACAGGTAATTATCCAGCTCCTCCGAAATGAATTTTTCCGCTTCCTGCGGCTCTGCCAGTGCGCGCACCTGCGCTTCCACATCACTTCTCAGCTTTTCGAAATCGGTATTTACGTATGCATAGCCATTCCCCTCAAATCCGGAGAACGCCATCTCTATATACTCGTTCAGATGGATTTCCTGTATCTCAATAAGGCTCTCCACCGTCATAGTGGCAGAACCATTTTTCAGAGAAATACCGTAGCTGTTCAGCAGCTTTTTATCCACACTGCTCTCAACGGTCACTTCGTCCCCGTTTGCAAGCTGGCTGCCCTTTGAGAGTGAGAAATCCTTCATGGCTTCATCAATCAGCGCCTCCACGTCTTCCTTCTCCCGCTCTGTCAGCGTCTTCTTTTTACCGATATCCGTCAGCAGCCTGTCTATGTCGAAGGTAACCGCAGCAATGCCCTCAGTGCTCAGACCCTGCACCTTAAGACCCACATAATCCATCACCTGCAGCGTCCGCTTCCCGGTAAGCAGTACCACCACCGCCACCAGGACAACTACTGCGGCAGCAGCCACTGCAATCAGAGCCAGCAGCTTCTTTCTGCCATTATTTTTCCCGCCCGCGCCATTCTGCGCAGGAGCCGCTGCATCCTGCTGCTGTGCCCCGCAGTACGGACAATGCTTTACATCGCTGTCAATTTCTTTTCCGCAATTGTAACAATACATAACCTTCCTCCCTCTCTGTCAGTCTGTCGTTATCAGTCATCCACTGCCGGAATGATTTCCGTATAGCAGGCTCCGCAGTTCACACAGGTATAAGTGCAGATACCGGTCTGTCCAACTGTTGCCTCAAGCAGCACCTCTTTGGTAAAATTATGCTCCCACGTTTCCACTGATTCATAACTCATATCGAAAATCGCATAATTACTGTCGCTGCCTTCATAGGAAATCTTCATCTGTGTAACACCCACCGTGTTTATGGTAACGGTCTGGTTCATCATATCCCTGGTCAGCTCCAGTTCTTTCATCAGATTGCCGTCTCCAAAGACGCGAAGCACTGCACTGCCCGTTCTTTCGTTGTCATGGTGTCCAACCGTAAAAGTCACACTATTATACTTCTGCCCCAGATTATAGAGCGCCTCCCGCGTGCTTTGATAATTATCCGGAATTACCCCCTTATAGTATGCCTTGCCCATCACGTAAAAGCAGTCCAGCGTATCCTCCGTCTCCTCCAGAGAATATAGATTTGTAGTCTGATATGGTGTCAGATATGGCACACATTCCGTCTGTTCCGGGATTGTCTCTCCGTAGGAATAACCGCAGTCTTTGCATGTATAAGTGTATGCGCCGTCACTAAACACCGAGACAACCTGTGACATCTCCGCCACAAAATTGTGTCCGCCGTAGCCCATCACATTCGCAAAGCCGTATGCCGCGTCACTCCCCGTCTGATCCAGACGAAGCTGCTTTACCCCCGTCGTATCCAGTTCCAGTTTCTGCGTCATCATGTCACTGCTGAGATTAACAGTCTGCGCCAGCTCTCCATCCTTGTAAACATAGAGCACTGCACTGCCGTCACGCTCTCCGTCGATATGTCCGACCACCATCGTTACCCTGGAGAACCTTCCGTCCAGATTATAAAGCGCCTGCCGGGAGTTTTGATAGTTCCCCGGCGTCAGACCCTGCCGATACTCTGCCGCCATCATTTGAAATGCCCTGGTCGGATCATTGTCCCACAATTCAAAATTCTCTGTCTGATACGGTGTAAGAGCATGCGGTATCTGATTCTGTGTCTCATCCGCCACCTGCACTCCTGTATCCGCATCCTGCGCTGCTGCTCCGGTCGCCTGCACTGTCACATCAATTCCCGCCGTCTCGTCCTCTGCTGCCGCTCCGGCATTGCCCGTCAGCACAAATCCTGCCGCAAGCAATACTGCATAAAATCCCCTTCTCCCTAATTTCATAAACCCGCATCCTCCTCATCCAAATATTTTCTAAATATTTAAATAACTTCTTTAAGTTTACCAATCTTTTTATGCTATGTCAAAGTATTTGTAGGAAAATCATCTTTTTTCGCTTACTTTTCCCCAAAAATCGCTTGACTGTATAATTACTGTAGAGTATAAAATTTCAGTAGGGAAGGCAGGGAAAGAAATGAAAAGAAAACAAAATATTTTGACAGAAGGAAATATTTTAAAAACACTGCTTGTATTTGCGGTTCCGTTTCTGATTGCAAATATTCTGCAGTCACTGTACGGCGCAGTGGATTTATTTGTAATCGGAAAATACTGTGACGCCCCCAGTGTGGCGGCAGTCTCTACCGGAACACAAGTGACGCAGATTGTCACAAGCCTTATCACCGGGCTTACACTGGGAAGCACCGTAATTATCGGCAAATATATGGGGCAGCAGAATTATAGGCGCGCAGCGCAGACCATCGGTACCACACTGACCGTTTTTACTCTGACCGCCATGCTTCTGACTATACTGATGCTGGCGTTTGAGCGTCCGCTGCTCATGCTGCTCTCCACCCCGGAGGCATCCTTTGAGCTGACAATGCAATATGTTGCAGTCTGCGCCTCCGGCAACCTTTTCGTGTGCGGCTACAATGCCATCAGCGCCATTCTGCGCGGCTACGGCGATTCCACGCGTCCGATGATTTTTGTAGCAGTTGCCTGTGTCCTCAATATTATTCTGGATTTTATATTTGTAAAATACCTTGGACTTGGCGTCAGAGGAACGGCACTCGCCACGGTACTTTCCCAGGCGGTCAGCATGATCTGCGCAATCATTTACCTGAAGAGATCCGATTTCATCTTTGATTTCAGACTGAAAAGCTTCTATCCGGTTCCCGCACTTGTAAAGGAGCTGGCAGCAGTCGGAATCCCGATTTCCTTCCAGGAGCTGATGATCCGCATTTCTTTTTTGTATCTGATGACTGTCATGAACAATTGCGGCGTCTATGCGGCTGCAGTAGTCGGAATCTCCAGCAAATACGACGTATTTGCCATGCTGTCCGGCACTTCTGTCGCCAATGCGCTTGCCGCCATCACTGCCCATAATATCGGTGCTGGAAAACCGGAACGCGCACGCAGATCTCTCTGGTACGGGCTGTCCTTCGCCATGTTCGCAGCCCTTTTATTCTGGCTCTGGGCACAGCTTATCCCACAATCGATGATCCGTGTATTTTCCGCCGATGAACAGGTGATCGCCGCCGGCATCCCCTTTTTTTGCTCCAACAGCTATGACTATCTGCTCGTCACCATCGTGTTCTGCCTCAACGGGTACCTGAATGGCCGTCAGAAAACAGTCTGGACCATGATAAGCAGCAGCGCGGGCGCACTGCTTTTACGCATCCCGCTTGTCTATCTGTTTGCAAAATATTATGGTGACAATCTTGGAATGCTTGGACGCATTGCCCCCACTGTATCCGGCATTATGGCATGCTATACGCTCGCTTATGTACTGTATGAGGGCAGAAAATGTTCAGGGGGCCAGCACACGAAAGTGTGATATGCCCCCTGTTTTTTATAGTTCCATATGAATCGCGCCGTATTTACGGATCGTCATTTTATAAACACATTTGTCGTTCAGCTTTTCTTCTATGTACTTTGTAAAATCTGCCGTGTATTCCTTCGGCATAATTACCATAATTACCCCGGCGAAGCCGCCTCCATGAATACGGCAGGCACTCTTTTTAATATCCTTGCGATACAGCTCTGTCATGGCAAGCGCAACGCAGATTGCCTGCTCCTGCGGTGTTTCGATACAGTAGCAGTTCTGCAGCCACTTCCAGGAGGAATCGCCGGATTCGCAGATCAGACGCAGGAAGTCGTCGTAGCGCTTTTCCTTCAGAGCCGACACCTCCTCGTCTACACGGGCATTTTCATTGTAAAAATGCAGCGCGCGCAGCACACAGCGGTCACCGAGAGCAGCACGTACCTGCGGAATGTTTTCCAGGAATTTCTCATATGGCACTTCCGCCAGAACCTCTTTTCCAAAGTACGCAGCTACCTTCTTCATCTCCACCGGAACAGCAGAATACTCGTCGCTCATATTGGCATGACCTCTTCCGGTGTTGACAATCAGCAGGTCGCAGCCTATCGCATCCAGGCTGAAATCAATTTTTTCCACCTTCGGATTTTCGTTATCAGCAAAATCAATCGTCACGACACCCCCGCACGCGCACGCCATCTGATCCAGCAGCCCCGATGCTTTTTTCCAGTACACATTCTCCGCGTAACGCCCGGCATGTGCATAGTTTGTGACTGTCATTTTATTATCATTAAAGAAATAATTCAGGATCGAGCAGATCAGCATTTCGAAAGATGCCGAGGAACTGACACCCGCCGCACTGATGACATTGCTGGTTGTGAAAGCATCAAAACCGCCGATCGCAAACCCTCTCTCCTTAAAGCCTGCCAGAATCCCCTTAATCAGCGGTACCGTGCCGGCACTCTTTGCATCCGGCTCCAGGTTATCCAGATCAATAGTAAAATCCTGATGGAAGGTCTCGCTGATAATATGTATCTTATTAGAACCATTTTTGTACGCCGCACAGATGCAGTCCTGATTCACACTGCCCGCCAGCACCTTTCCATGGTTGTGGTCAGTATGGTTGCCGCCGATTTCTGTGCGTCCCGGAGAAGAAAACAGCTCAAACTCCACATCACCGAAGTTTCTCACAAATCCCTCCACAAGGTAGCGGTAACGCTCCATATTCTCCTGCACATTATCTCTTCCATACAGATCGGCAAATAATTCCTTTACGCTGCTCTTTTCTAACACATCTGCTATCTGATTCTGCTTCATAGGTAATCCTCCCTGGTCATTTTTGAGCTGCTGTTCGCTCCGTTCACAATAACATTTTTAAACATCCGGTGGACATTAAGAAAACCTTTCGTTTACAGCCGCCTCTCCTTCGATTATAATAATTTTAGACAGAAAATACAACTCAAATATGAAAAAAGGGAAATTTATGACCACACAAAAGAATACGGCTGCAAAAAGAAGAACAGCAGCCAGACAAAAAAACACCAAAAAAAGCGCGGGCGGCGAAACTGCCCGGAAAACCTGGAGCGCCTCCTCTGCTTCCTCTGAACTGCGCAGAAAAGAGGTCGCGAGGCAGCGTCTCATCCTCGGATGCGTACTGCTGTCCATCATTATCATTCTTTTCCTGGCGCTGGTTCTGCCGCGGATTTCCCGCAGAACAGCAAATCAGGGAGAGCTGGTCGGCGTCAACTCCGATGTCCTGCAATATTCCGATGCTGTTGCCAGCCAGTGCCGCACCTTCGGCATCTCCGAATATTCCACCCTGCTGCTGGCGCTGATGCAGCAGGAAAGCTCCGGGCAGGGTACCGACATTTTCCAGTGTTCCGAAAGTCCATTCAACACGGAATACTCTAACGAGCCTGGCAGTATCGCCGATACGGACTACTCCATCCGGGTGGGCGTCGAGACCTTCGCCTACTGCCTTGAACAGGCAGAGTGCAGGAGCATTTCCGATCTGGACAGGGTCCGGCTTGCCCTGCAGGAATACAACTTCGGCAATAATTACGCGGGATGGGCGCTTGCCAACTACGGCGGCTACTCTGAGGAAAATGCTCTGGAATTCTCCGAAAAAATGAAAGCGGAGCTTGGCTGGGAGACCTACGGTGATCCCCAGTATGCAGCACATGTACTGCAATATATAAAATTTTAACATATCCTGCACACCTACAGGAGCTGCCACCGGCAGCTCCCTCCGGATGCATGGCAACCTACAGGAGCTGCTCTCCGTTCTCCCAGTAATGCCTGCGTTGTGTGTCATCCATTCCTTCTACAAAACGCTTTTTAAACACAAGAAACTCTTCCAGATCCATGAGGATATGGTACAGCATTGCACGGCTCTCAAACTCTTCCCGGCTTACCGGCAGCGGCTCCTCTTTCATTTTTTGAAAAATATCCTCCAGCTTCTTAAGCTGCACAGTAGGAATATTTTTCTCAATTACATAATCCGCCGTATCCAGCACAAATTCCGCGATTACCTGCGCCTGAACGGGCATATGGCGGATTTGTTTCATCTCATAATGCAGATTATGCAAAACCCCGCACTGCTGCAGGCGCATCTCAAAATAATCAATGTAATACCCCGGATGGGAATGAAAGGTATTATCCTGGTACTCGTGTGCATCACGGATGAACTCCCGCAGCTGTCCCTCAAGCTGAGTAATATCCTCCCAGACGTTTCTCTGCATCTTGCTGCAGGAAAGATAGGCGGCGATCTCTCCCATAATCATCTGCAGCCGGTCTTCCGTATAACGCATATTCTGAATAAGGTCTTTTTTATGCACCTCGTTATTGTGGAACAGATTTAAAATCAGCGCAATGGAAATACCGATCAGCAGCAGATAAAATTCATTCCAGACTGCCTCCGCACGGAAATCCTTCGTCTCCAGAAAATGTGTGCCAATCACTGCATTTACCGAAAGTGCTGCCCTCCATCCAAAGGTCCCGCAGATCAGTGTCATGGCAAACAGAAAGATGCCATATGCCAGCCATTCACTTCGCAGACGCGAAATAGTGAGCCAGGCGATAAACACTGCAATCGCAAAGGTAATCACGCGAAAGCCGGACAGCCGGACAGTCTCCCATTTTGTTGTGACAATGGTGAGCATGGCAATACTGCCTGCAGATGCTGCGAATGAAAGTCCGAGCGCCTGTGCAAGCCAGATGGCAAAGCTGCTCCCGATCGCTATTTTCAACGCCTGCAATATAGATTTCCATAATTGTTTTTGCGCCATACCCGCCCTCCAGCCCGATATGAAGTATTCATTTTCTGACTGCCGTCAGCGCCTTGCAGGCTTCCTCCAGATACGGATTCTGCGCTCCCGCAAACTTTCCATCCGCCAATGCGGCGAACTGCGGATCGATCGGCATCCTGCCGAGCACCTTCAGCCCCATGCCTTCTGCAATCTCATCGATGTGACTCTCTCCGAATACAGAAAGCTTCTTTCCACAGTCGGGGCAGACAAGCCAGCTATAGTTCTCCACAATGCCAAGCACCGGAATATTCATGGTTTTTGCCATATTGTATGCTTTCTTTACGATCATCTGCACCAGCTCCTGCGGAGAAGAAACAATCACAATGCCGTCTACCGGCAATGACTGGAACACCGTCAGCGGCACATCGCCGGTTCCCGGAGGCATGTCAACCAGAAGATAATCCAGCTCGCCCCAGATCACATCGCTCCAGAACTGCTTCACCACGCCTGCAATCACCGGTCCCCGCCAGATTACCGGCGATTCCTCATCCGGCATCATCAAATTGATGGAGATGACTTTTATATCATTTTCTGTAATCATCGGGTAAATTCCCTCATCGTCCGCCACTGCCGGTCCGCGAAGACCGTACATTTTCGGAATGGACGGTCCGGTAATGTCCGCATCCAGAATACCTACACGGTAGCCTTTCGCCGCCAGCAGGTTTGCAAGGGAAGCCGTCACCATAGATTTGCCGACGCCGCCCTTGCCGCTCACCACGCCGATCACATTTTTAATCTCGGAATATGCATTTGCATCTACCCGAAAGCTCTGCGGATTCTGCTTACTTGGACATCCCTCACAGCTCTCTCTGTCGCAGCTCGATGCACTGCTGCATGATTTTTCTGCCATTTTCGAAACCTCTTTTCTGTAAAATTTCATCCGGCATGCTCTCTGTCATGCCGGGAACGCTTCCCGGACGCATTGCCTTTACGCATGCCTATGATGATTGTAAGACAAAACACCGGAAATTGCAAGGCACCATGCTTACTTCACATTACTGTTTTTCCCCATCCAGTGACTATTTCATTTTTATGGATTTCACCGGACTGTAGCTTCCGTATATCCTGTTCCCGAGCGCATCTGTTTTGTAGGCTCTCACCCTCACATAATATTTTTTATTTTTTGTAAGATTTTTAATCATACCGGATACCCTGGTGCCGCTGGAAACACGGAACTTCCGGGTTACGGATGCCCTGAATTTTGCGCTTGTTGAAACAGAAACCTCATAGCCCTTTGCGCCGGAAACCTTTGCCCACTTTACAGACAGATTACCGGTCTTCGCCGCAAGCTTTGCAATTGCCGCCCTCTTTACGGTAATCTTCGACCAGCGCGCGTAGAGGGTCTGCGTTTTACCCTTCGCGATTTTCACTGTCGTGGAGGACGTTACCTTACTGCCGCCCTTTTTACTGGTGTACCAGCCCATAAAGGAATAACCCTTCCGCACAGGTGTCGGCAGTTTTCCGTATTTCTTTTTATATGTAACAGTGCACTTCTGCGTCTTAATATTTTCCGTTTTGGACAACGATCCGCCGTTGGCATTTAATATCAGTTTCCGGCTGCTGGCATCGCTGACGGTAAAGTTCATCCTACAGCTCCAGCCCGGATACTCCGGATGTGTGAGCGTCACCGTCGCCGTTCCTGCCTTCAGTCCGCTCACCACACCATTGCTGCTGACCGCAAGAACTGCCGGATTGCTGCTCTTGAGACGGAAATCCTTCCACTGCAGAGCGGTCGGCTTTATGCTGCCCCCGTCATAAAATAACAGAGTAAGCGTATTTTTATTTCCCTTCGAGATCGTCAGCGCATTTGCAGAAGTGCCAGGAACTCCGGTAATAAAAAGATTTCTGGCATCCTGTATGTAATATTTATGAAGATTGATCGCCATCACCGCGCTCATATCTGCCGGCTTTGTAACGGCAGCCGCACCCGCGGTTCCAAAACACTGCACCCAGTACAGCGTTCCGTCATAGTTAAAGCAGCCGATACCGATGCTCTGGTAATCTGTATCGATCATATTCGCGTAATGTCCGGAGGAATTTTTCCACGATGTCACCACCGACGACGCACTTGCCTGCCCGGCGGCGATATTTTCCCCATACATCTTTGGTGATGCTGAAAAGCAATCCGTGCCGTCCGGTCTGTCATGCGAAAACAACACCGCAATCTCCGCCGCGCGCTGCATGGCTGCCGCCAGCAGATCCTTATCCATTGTAAGCGGCTTCGCACCCACCTGCGCGCGGACCTTATTCGTGTACGTCAGAGCCTGGTATGCCTTCTGATATTCCAGTTTTCCTTTGACAGACACTTTCACCGTCTCACCTGCCGCCCCTGCCGGAAGCACTGCCAGCAGCATCAGCAAAAGAAACAGGATACATCCTGCCAGTTTCTTTTTCAATCCTCTTTCCCTGTTTTCCATATTCACGCCTCCCATTTATCCTGTATTTCTGATACTTTCTGACTTCGACGCACTGCGCACCCTGTCATGTTCATTGTAGCACAAAAGCTGCCGCGAAGCTATCTCTTTTCGCTTCGCGGCAGCTTTATTATCATTATTATTATTCGCTGAAGGACAGACTACTCAGCTATATCAGCATACATGAAGTGCCAGTAGCCGTATGCGGAATGCCAGGATCCTTCAATCTTGCTGCTCTGCAGCCAGAAGTCATTGTAGTATGCCAGCGGGCAGCATGCTGCTTCTTCCATGAGGACATCCTCTGCCTGGTGAAGTGCTGCGGAACGCTCTGCTGCATCTGTGGTGCTTCTTGCTGTATCCATTGCTGCATCGTAGTCAGCATTGTTGAACTTACCATCATTGTTTCCGTTGGTGGAATACAGAAGATCCAGTATATTGGACGGATCTGCATAGTCTCCTACCCAGCCGTTACGTGCGATTTCGAAGTCACCGCTGCGGCGCATCGGTGTGAAGCTGGACCACTCTACAATTTCTACCTCCAGAGTAACACCGATTTCTTTCCATGCCTGCTGCAGGTACTCTGCAACTGCTTTATGGTAACCAGCATCATTGGTGCTGTAGTGAAGAACCGGAAGTCCCTCGCCGTTCGGATAGCCTGCTTCTTCCAGAGCTGCCAGAGCGCCCTCGATATCAGCTTCCGCCTTCATATACGGTTCTCCGCCGTTTGAGTTTTCTGCAAAGTCAGATCCGTCAGTATCCTTCCAGCCCGGTCCTACGAAGTTGGTAGCCGGGGAGTAGGTTCCCTGCATCAGTGTATTTGCAACATAGTCTCTGTCGATTGCCAGATTCAGCGCTTTGCGAACCAGCGGATTGTCAAGCGGCTCAACCTGTGTGTTGTAGGAGATGTAGTAGGTACCGATGATCGGCTCTACATAGAACTCATCATTGCCCTCAAGGCTCGGAATTTCCTCTGTCGGAACGTCCTTGATCATCAGAACTTCGCCGCTCTGATATGCATTGTAGGATGCATTGGAATCCTCGATCAGGTTCCATTTGATGCTGCCAAGCTTAACTGCATCTGCATTCCAGTAGTTCGGGTTTTTCGACATAATGATGTAGGAACCCGGTACCCACTCTGTTACCATGAACGGACCATTGGAAACATAGGTTGAAGCGTCAACTGCCCATGCATCGCCGTTTGCCTCAACGGTTGCTTCCTGAACCGGGCTCAGAGTTGCGAATGCTGCAAGGCTCTCAAAGAATGTGCACGGAGCGGAAAGCTTTACTTCCAGTGTGCGGTCGTCTACTGCGGTAACTGCCAGCGCATCAAGGTTGCCCTCAATCGCCTCATCAAAGCCCTCTACCATGCCAAGTACTGTCTCAGCATACGGAGCTGCAACGTTCGGATCGCATACACGCTTCCAGCTGTATACGAAGTCGTTTGCTGTCAGGTCGCTTCCGTCGGACCATTTCAGTCCCTCACGAAGCTTGAAGGTCCAGGTAAGACCATCTTCGGATACGCCCCACTCTTCTGCCTGTCCCGGTGCAATCTGGCCGTCCTGGTCGATTGTGAGAAGACACTCAAATGCGTGCAGGATCATATTTCCGCCATCTACTGCACTGTTAAGTGCCGGGTCAATGGTCTCCGGATCCGGGCCGACCTGAACGGAAAGCTGCTTGCCTTCTGCCGCTTCTTCTGCTGCTGCAGTCATCATGGTACCGCCTGCAAGAGAAACGGTCATAACTGCTGCCAGAAGCATACTAATTACTCTCTTTTTCATGTTATCCTCCTTTAAATCTTTTCTCTATGCGTGTGCTTTTCACATTTGCATATCCTTTACTATAGCACAGCAAGGCTTTTTTGTCCATAATGAATCGTTTAAATATAAAGAATTTGTATTTCTAAAAACTGCTGTCCTATGACGCTTTACAGCCTTAGTTCACTGTATCAATATGGTGGCACGCGGCATAATGTCCTTTGCTTATCTCGCGGAATTCAGGTACCTCGGCAGCACACTTTTCGGTAGCATAGGGACATCTTGTGCGGAACCGGCAGCCCGAAGGCGGATTCAGGGGGCTTGGCACATCCCCCTCCAGCACAATACGTTTGCTTTCCCGCGCCGTTTTTGGATCTGCGATCGGAATCGCGGAAATCAGGCTCTTCGTATATGGATGCAGGCTGTGGAAAATCAGCTCATAGCTGTCTGCCAGCTCTACCAGCTTTCCGAGATACATTACGCCGATACGGTTGGAAATATGCTTAACAACAGAAAGGTCATGCGCAATAAACAAATACGTCAGTCCCATCTGCTCCTGCAGATCTTCAAACATGTTGACCACCTGTGCCTGGATGGAAACATCCAGCGCAGAGATCGGCTCGTCGCAGACAATGAACTTCGGATCGACCGCCAGTGCGCGGGCAATGCCGACACGCTGACGCTGTCCGCCGGAAAATTCGTGCGGATAACGATTGGCATGCTCCGAGTTCAGTCCTACCCGCTCCAGCAGGCTCTGTATCTTATTGTAACGCTCCTCCTTTGAGGATGCCAGCTTGTGAATATCGATTGCTTCCCCGACAATATCGCCCACCGTCATACGGGGATCAAGGCTCGCATAAGGATCCTGGAATACGATCTGCATTTCGCGGCGGTACGGCTTCATATCTACCGCCGTCTTTCTGCCATATTGCAGCTTCTGATCTACCACAATATCTTTTCCGTTATCATCCACCAGCGGCACGTCCCCGCTGTCAAAAAGTACCTTATCATCATAGACGATACGCCCTTTGGTCGGCTCATAAAGCCGCAGCAGCGAACGCCCGGTCGTTGTCTTCCCGCAGCCGGATTCCCCGACAAGTCCCAGTGTTTCTCCTCTGTTGATAAAAAACGATACGTCGTCTACCGCCTGTACATACTTCTTCTTTTTTCCAAAGCCGCCGGCCGGAAAGTACTGATAAAGGTGTTCAACCTTAAGTAATTTATCGCTCATTTCGCGCTTCCTCCTTCCAGCTCTGCCTTCTGGTTCATCCAGCAGGATGTATAATGTACGTCACCAAAATGCATGACCGGCGCCTTCTCACGCAGACAGATCTGCATACACTGATCACACCGGGATGCAAACGGGCAGCCCTTCGGCGGATTCAGCATGTCCACCGGTGTTCCCTCAATCGGAACAAGACGCTCATGCTCCCTGCTGTCCATTCGCGGAATGCTGCGGATCAGCCCCTTGGTATATTCATGTTTCGGATTATAGAAAATATCATCCGTCGTTCCGTATTCTACAATATTTCCGGCATACATAACCGCAATGTGGTCGCACATGTTTGCCACCACACCCAGGTCGTGCGTAATCATCATGATTGCCATGCCGAGCCGGTCCTTCAGCTCCATCATCAGCTCCAGAATCTGCGCCTGGATCGTCACGTCGAGCGCCGTCGTCGGTTCATCCGCAATCAGAAGCTTTGGCTCACACGCCAGGGCAATCGCAATCATTACACGCTGGCGCATACCGCCTGACAGCTCATGCGGATACTGCTTCAGACGCTTTTTCGGCTCATTGATGCCCACAAGCTGCAGCAGTTCCTCGGCACGCTCCTGCACCTCTTTTTTGCTTTTATCCGTATGGAGCCGGATTACCTCGCGGATCTGGTTTCCGATCGTATAGACCGGATTCAAGCTCGTCATCGGATCCTGGAAGATAATGGATACCTCATTTCCGCGCATCTTCTGGAATTCCTTTTCTGTCATATCATTGATACGGTGTCCGTTGAAATCCAGAGTCCCGCCGAGCAGCTTGCCCGGATATGCCGTCAGTCCCATCAGACTGTATGCCGTCACCGATTTACCGGAGCCGCTCTCGCCGACAATACCCAGTACCTCTCCCTGTTTAATATGGAAAGATACATCGTTTAATGCCTTGACCTCCCCCGCCGGTGTAAAGAAGGAGAGTCGCTCGTGTTCAATATTTACCAGATATTCACTCATGTTTTTTCCTCCCCTAATTCTTCATCTTCGGGTCAAACGCATCGCGCAGACCATCGCCAAGCAGGTTAAAGCTCAGAATAATCAGACTGATCAGCACTGCCGGAATAAACAGCAGATACGGATAGGTATTCAGACCATTGATTGCATCGCTCGCAAGGCTGCCAAGAGACGGCATCGGCACTGCCACGCCAAGTCCCAGGAAGCTCAGAAAACTCTCGGTGAAAATGGAGGACGGAATCTGCAGCGTCGTCGTAACGATCAGGGTACCGATACAGTTTGTCAGCAGGTGTTTTTTGATAATTCTGGCGTTGGATGCGCCGAGCGCCCGCGCCGCTGTCACATACTCACTCTCCTTCAGAGTAAGGATCTGGCTTCGCACCATACGTGCCATACCACCCCAATACAGGAGTGCAAATACAATAAAGATACTGATGAGGTTTCTGCCGAGCGTCTGCACCCATCCAAAGCCCGGCATCGTGGAAAGTGTCTCCAACGGCGCCTTCAGGGCAAACGACAACAATACGATCAGCAAAACGTCCGGAATCGTGTATATAATATCAACAATACGCATCATCAAAATATCCACCCAGCCGCCGAAGAATGCAGCAATGGAACCGAACAGAGAACCGATGATCAAAATGATCACAGCCGCAACCAGTCCGACGATCAGCGAAACACGGCTTCCCATCATCACACGGATGGCATAGTCACGCCCGTGCTTATCTGTACCAAATACATGCGGAAATACCTTTTCCCCTGCATCTATACGCGCCTGTTCCTCCTCGGAATATTCCATAGGAGCCAGATGCTCGCTTCCTCTGATCTGCTGCTCATAGCTGTACGGATAAAAGCTCGGCACAACAAAGGAAAACAGCATAATAATAATAACTGCCACCAGGCTGACCATCGCCACCTTATTTTTCAAAAGGCGGCGCAGACCGTCCTTCCAGAAGCTTACGCTCTCGCGCATCACCACAAGGTTCTGCTTTTCCTCATCAGAAGCAGGAAGGAAGTCCTCCGGGCGGATTCTTGCTTGAAAACTTAACGGATTCGGATTTTCTTTCATTTCACTTTTCCTCCTTACTTCAAGTTAATACGCGGATCTACGATCTTATAGACAATATCCACTACTACGTTCATCAGAATCATCAGTGTCGCCAGGAAAATCGTGGTTCCCATGATAACCGTATAGTCACGGTTTGTGATAGATCCGATAAATTCTCCGCCAAGACCCGGAATCGTGAAAATTTTCTCCACGATAAAACTGCCTGTTACCGTGTAGGCAAGCAATGGTCCCAGGTACGTGATAATCGGGAGGATAGCGTTTCTGAGTGCATGCTTAAACAGGCTGACAAACTGGTTTAAGCCCTTTGCCCGCGCTGTACGCATGTAATCCTGTCCGAGCACATCCAGCATGGAAGAGCGCATCAGACGGGTGATATACGCCGTCGGATAGAAAGCAAGCGCCGTCACTGGCATGATGTAATGCTTCCAGCTGTTAAGTCCCAGAGTAGGAAGCCACCCCAGCTTTGCCCCAAACGTATACATCAGCAGGGTACATACCACGAAGTTCGGGACGGCAATTCCGCAGGTGGCAATGACAATGATGATATTATCTCCCACCTTTCCGCGCTTCATCGCCGACAGACATCCAAGCGGAACACCAACGCAGAATGCCGCCAGAACGGCAAGTCCGCCGACCCGCGCAGATACCGGAAATTTCGATGCAATAATAGATGAAACGGTACGTCCGCGCTGCTTCAGACTATCTCCGAAGTCCCCATGCAGAGCATCCCCTATATATGTACAGTATTGCTCAAACAGCGGCTTGTCCAGCCCGTATTTTGCCTCCAGTGCCTCCATTGCCTTGGGGCTGACTGCTTTTTCTGATAAAAACGGACCTCCGGGTACCATATTCATCAGAAAAAACGTCAGCGTCGCAACTAACCAGATCGTCACGACTGCCATGCCCAGACGTTTACAGATGTATTTTACCATCTTCCTTCCTCCTGTCTTTTTATTAGTCATATTTTATAAATATACTTTCTTTTATACTAAATGTCAAGGAAATATCGCAATGAAATGATGTCCAATACGTACATTTGTCCGTGTGAGCAGTACGGCAATGGATTTCCCGCAAAGCAACAGTACCTTTGAGGGGTAATCTGGCGAAAAAATGTACATAAAAATCCCCGCCGGCACAATGCCGGCAGGGACAATATCCTACTATATTCTAATAGGAATATACGGTTGTATTATCTGGTATGTTATTGTATATCCAGAACAAATCGGAGGAATAGCAGCGTATGCAGCCGCCCGATGTCGCTGTGCCGGCCCTGGCTCCCAGCATGGAATGAAAAGAATTTCCTTGCGGCGACCATTGAACAATAGGCTGGTTCTCATAACCCCACCGCGTTCTTCCGTAAATCTTGCGAAGTCCCCGCGGAGAACCCATTTTTCCGATGGACACCTTAAAGGTTTTCACCAGCTTCCAGTTTCCAACAGAGCCTTTAAAGATATTCACCCGTGTCTTATAGTGGTTGATCCAGACAAGGTATTTTGTCGGGCTGCTAAGATTTTTGGTATTGACAAATTCCTCCTTCACAGCCTTCGAATAATCACCCCCGGGATTAAACTCAATACCATAAGCACTCTTTAAATTACTCGCTTTGATTTTAACCTTCTGCCCGTTCGAAAGATATCCATACAGATAACCGCTGGTCGTCTTACTGCTCACATACAGCCTGGTGCCTGCCGCAAGCGTCTGGTTCTTTTTCTTATCGTAATTGTAAACCGTAACCTTCTTCTTCGTTTTCCTGGCATAGCGAAAAGTGCGTACAGCCGCTGCGGCTGCAGAAACCTTAACCGGCTCACCCGATACCAGACCAGTGTAGCCGCTGTACACGGTCACTCCGGATACCTTTCGGTAGCTTCTCACCGCATATGTATACTTCTCCCCCACCCTGAGTCCGCCAAACTGGCAGGATCTGCCTGTAAGTGTCTTCACCTTTGTATATTTCCCGCTGCTCCTGTCATAGCTGAACACCTCATAACCGGTGGCATTCGCCGCTTTATTCCAGGTAAGCTCCAGTGTCCTGCTGCCATTCACTCCCACCCGGAAACCAGATGGCTTTTCAGGCTTTTTCAGCTTCGGTGTAACTGTCACCACACTCGAAAAGCTGTTGCTCACATACGTGGTTTTCTTCACCTTGCGGTAAGCAACTACCTTATACTGATATGTTTTACCCGGAGTCAGCTTGCTGACTTTATATGATGTCGATTTTGTGGAAGCAATTTTCTTCGCGCCCGCACCATTTACCAGATAAACATAATATCCGGTAGCTTTGGAAACCTTCTTCCATTTCAAAGTAAAACCTGTCTCACCCACACTAGTCGCTTTTATACCTGTTACCTTGCCCGGTTTATAATCTGCCGCCAGTGTAACAGCTCCGCACAACAGGAACATCATCACCAGAACAGACAGACATCTGATTATTTTTCTCATTTTTATTTCTCACTGCTTTCCCTGTATTCTTAATTAATATTATTATACTCTCCGAAATCCCCCTCTGTCAAGGCTGACTTCCCGCCCGGATTTATCTTCCGGCAGGATCGCTCCCGCAAATTTTCCGCGAAAAGCACTTGTGATTTTAATGATTTTTTATATAATAGAATAAGAATTGTTATTATTTCACAGGAGGATATATGAATGCCTAAACGAACAGATATTCACAAAGTACTCATCATTGGCTCCGGTCCGATCGTCATCGGGCAGGCATGTGAATTCGACTATTCCGGCACACAGGCGTGCAAAGCGCTGAAAAAACTCGGCTATGAGATTGTGCTTGTCAATTCCAACCCTGCCACTATCATGACCGATCCCGAGACCGCAGACGTCACCTACATTGAACCGCTGAACGTAGAACGCCTGGAACAGATCATCCAGAAGGAACGACCCGACGCACTGCTTCCGAATCTCGGCGGGCAGTCCGGTCTGAATCTTTGTGCCGAATTATACAAGGCAGGCATTTTAGACAAATACAACGTAAAGGTAATCGGCGTGCAGGTGGATGCCATCGAACGCGGCGAGGACCGCATCGAATTTAAAAAAGCCATGAATGCGCTCGGCATCGAGATGGCGCGCAGTGAAGTGGCATACACGGTGGACGAAGCACTTGCCATCGCAGAAAATCTCGGCTATCCGGTCGTACTGCGTCCGGCATACACGATGGGCGGTGCCGGCGGCGGTCTTGTCTACAACCGCGAGGAACTGAAAACCGTCTGTGCAAGGGGTCTGCAGGCAAGCCTTGTCGGACAGGTCCTCGTCGAAGAATCCATTCTCGGCTGGGAAGAGCTGGAGCTGGAGGTTGTCCGCGATGCCGACAACAACATGATCACTGTCTGCTTCATTGAAAATATTGATCCACTTGGTGTCCACACAGGCGACTCCTTCTGCTCTGCTCCGATGCTTACCATTTCTGAAGAATGTCAGAAGCGCCTGCAGGAGCAGGCATATAAGATCGTGGAATCCGTTCAGGTAATCGGCGGTACTAACGTACAGTTTGCGCACGATCCGGTCAGCGACCGCATCATTGTCATCGAAATTAACCCGCGTACCTCGCGTTCCTCAGCGCTTGCCTCCAAGGCAACCGGCTTTCCGATCGCTCTGGTATCCGCCATGCTCGCCGCCGGTCTCACTTTAAAGGACATCCCCTGCGGAAAATACGGTACGCTGGATAAATATGTACCGGACGGAGATTACGTGGTCATCAAATTTGCGCGCTGGGCATTTGAAAAATTCAAAGGCGTGGAGGACAAGCTCGGCACACAGATGCGCGCTGTCGGCGAGGTCATGAGCATCGGGAAAACCTATAAGGAAGCGTTCCAGAAGGCAATCCGGAGCCTCGAGACCGGCCGCTACGGTCTCGGTCACGCGAAAAATTTCGACCAGCTCAGTAAAGAAGAGCTGTTAAAGCTCCTGATCACTCCGTCCAGCGAGCGCCACTTTATTATGTATGAAGCGCTGCGCAAGGGTGCGACTACCGAAGAAATTTTCGAGCTGACCAAAGTAAAGGCCTACTTTATCGACCAGATGCGTGAGCTTGTGGAGGAAGAAGAACAGATTCTTACACATAAAGGCTCCATGCTGCCCGACGAACTGCTGATCACTGCAAAGAAAGACGGCTTCTCCGATAAATATTTAAGCCAGCTTCTGGAAATCCCGGAAGAAGATATCCGCAGCCGCCGCATCAGTCTCGGTGTGGAAGAGGCGTGGGAGGGTGTCCATGTAAGTGGCACACAGGACAGCGCTTACTACTATTCTACCTACAATGCGCCGGACAAAAACCCGGTAAAAGAAGACAGACCAAAGATCATGATTCTCGGAGGCGGTCCAAACCGTATCGGACAAGGTATCGAGTTCGATTATTGCTGCGTCCATGCGGCACTGGCACTGAAAAAGCTCGGTTTCGGGACAATCATCGTAAACTGCAACCCGGAAACAGTATCTACAGATTACGACACATCAGACAAGCTCTACTTTGAGCCGCTTACTCTGGAGGATGTGCTCAGTATTTATAAGAAAGAAAAGCCGCTCGGCGTAATCGCGCAGTTCGGCGGACAGACACCGCTGAACCTTGCCGCTGATCTGGAAAAGAATGGTGTAAAGATTCTCGGGACCTCGCCATCCGTTATCGATCTGGCAGAGGACCGCGACCTCTTCCGCGAAATGATGGATAAGCTGGAAATTCCGATGCCGGAGTCCGGTATGGCAGTCAACGTGCAGGAAGCTCTGGAGATCGCAAAGCAGATCGGCTACCCGGTAATGGTACGTCCTTCCTACGTACTTGGCGGACGCGGCATGGAAGTTGTTTACGACGACGAAAGCATGACAGAATATATGAAGGCGGCTGTTGGTGTGACACCGGACCGTCCGATTCTGATCGACCGCTTCCTCAATCATGCAACAGAGTGCGAGGCAGATGCGATCAGCGACGGCACGCATGCCTTTGTCCCGGCTGTAATGGAGCATATCGAGCTTGCCGGCGTACACTCCGGTGATTCTGCCTGCATTATTCCGTCTGTGCATATCCCGGCGGAAAATGTGGAAACCATCAAGGAATATACGCGAAAAATTGCTGAGGAAATGCATGTAAAGGGTCTGATGAACATGCAGTATGCCATCGAGAAGGGCAAGGTGTATGTACTGGAGGCAAACCCGCGCGCATCCCGCACGGTACCGCTGGTTTCAAAGGTCTGCAATATCCGCATGGTGCCGATTGCGACAGATATCATTACCTCGGAGCTGACCGGCCGCCCGTCGCCCGTACCAGCTCTGAAGGAACAGGAAATACCGAACTATGGTGTAAAGGAAGCAGTCTTCCCATTCAACATGTTCCAGGAGGTTGACCCGATTCTCGGACCGGAAATGCGCTCTACCGGCGAAGTGCTTGGTCTCTCCCGCTCCTACGGCGAGGCGTTCTACAAAGCACAGGAAGCAGCGCAGCAGAAGCTTCCGCTCGAAGGCACCGTGCTGATTTCCGTCAACCGCAAGGACAAGGAAGAGGTCGTGGAGGTTGCCCGCAAGTTTGCCGACAACGGCTTCAATATCGTTGCTACCGGCAACACCTGTGACCTCATTACCCAGGCAGGCATTGCGGTCACAAAGGTAAAGAAGCTGTACGAAGGGCGCCCGAACGTGCTGGATATGATTACGAACGGAAAAATCGACCTGATCGTCAATTCCCCGGTTGGCAAGGATTCCGTACACGACGACAGCTATCTGCGCAAGGCAGCGATCAAGGCAAAGATTCCGTACATGACCACCATCGCAGCGGCAAAAGCAACTGCCAGCGGCATTCACTATCTGAAAACCCATGAGGGCAGCGAGGTGAAATCCCTGCAGGAGCTGCACAGTGAAATTCACGACAAGCATTAACAATGAAGGGAGGGGGTTTATGCAGCACCACAATCCATTATTACACGGCAGCGACAGCGAAAACAAATTCATTACTATCGGGGAAATCATGCTCCGGCTGACACCGCCGAACTATGAAAAAATCCGTATGGCTTCCAGTTTTGAGGCAAGCTACGGCGGCAGCGAAGCAAACATCGCACTCGCTCTCGCGAACCTCGGTGTGGACAGCACTTTTTTCAGCGTCGTTCCGAACAATAGTCTCGGCAAGAGCGCTATCCGTATGCTGCGCAGCAATGATGTTCACTGTACACCGGTGATTCTGAGCACCCCTCAGCAGACGCCGACGCACCGTCTCGGCAGCTACTATCTGGAAACCGGCTACGGCATCCGTGCAAGCAAGGTGATCTATGACCGCAAAAACAGCGCCATCACCGAATTTGATTTTACTACCATTGACCTTAATGAGCTTCTGGACGGCTTCACCTGGCTCCACTTAAGCGGCATCACCCCGGCGCTTGCACCAAACTGCCGCAGGCTCATCATGGATTGCCTGAAGGTTGCCAGAGAAAAGGGCATCACAGTCAGCTTCGACGGCAACTTCCGCAGCAAGCTCTGGACCTGGGAGGATGCGCGCGACTACTGTACAGAATGTCTCCCCTATGTTGACGTTCTTCTCGGTATAGAGCCCTACCATCTGTGGCGCGACGAAAATGACCACAGCAAGGGCGACGTAAAGGACGGTATCCCTCTGCAGCCGAGCTACGAACAGCAGGATGAGATTTTCCAGAAATTTATCGAGCGCTACCCGAATCTGAAATGCATTGCCCGCCATGTGCGCTATGCACACAGCGGAAGCGAAAACAGCCTGAAAGCCTATATGTGGTACGAGGGTCATACCTTTGAAAGTAAGCTTTTCACCTTCAATATCCTCGACCGCGTGGGCGGCGGCGATGCCTTTGCAAGCGGTCTCATTTATGCCATGATGCATGGCTATAAGCCAATGGACATGGTAAATTTCGCCGTTGCAAGCAGCGCTATCAAGCACACCATACGCGGCGACGCAAACATTACGGATGATGTTTCCACCATCCGCAACCTGATGAATATGAATTACGATATTAAAAGATAATATATAAATATAATCTGCACCAGGTACATTTTTGATGTCTGATGCAGTATCCATCGGTTTCAACGCAAACATGTCGCTTTTTTGTTTTGCTGCGCCGCCTATTGACAGCTTTCTCCGCTAACTCGCCTGCATTGCAGGCTCAGACAAGCTCCGAAAGCTGTCGCTATGCTCGCAAAACTGCAAAAATCTTCCAACTGTTTGCTTATGGAAACCGATGATACATGCACCAGACCAGCCGCAAATATGAGGCCAGGTGCAGGTTTTAATACCGGTAAAATCCCTGTCCCGTTTTTCTCCCCAGTTTTTTGGCTCTTACCATCTTTTTCAGATAGGGATGGGGGCGATATTTTGTATCACCAGTTTCATTTTGGAGGATTTCCATAATAGCAAGAACTACGTCCAGCCCGATCAGGTCCCCCAGAGCAAGAGGACCGATGGGATGATTTGCGCCAAGCTTCATTGCCAGATCGATGTTTTCCGGCGTGGCGGTTCCTTCCACAAGAATTCCAACCGCCTCATTAATCATGGGGATCAGCAGGCGGTTCACGACAAAGCCTGCCGATTCAGTCACTTCTACCGGCACTTTTCCGATTTCTTCTGCAATCTCCACGACCTTTTTTACTGTTTCCGGATGTGTGTCCATCCCGGCAATTACCTCTACCAGCTTCATGACCGGTGCCGGATTAAAAAAATGCATTCCGATCACATCGTGCGTGATTCCGGAGCCTATTTCCGTAATTGACAGGGACGAGGTATTTGTTGCAAAGATACAATCCGTTTTGCAGAGACTATCCAGCCTGGAAAATGCTGCTTTTTTTACCTCCATATTTTCTGCCGCCGCCTCCAGGACGAGGTCACACGCTGCGCAGTCATCTATTTCACCGGGAAAAATACGCTGTAACATATGCTCTGCTTCTTCAGTTCCGATTTTCTTTTTATTTATATTTTTTTCCAGTTCTGCGGCTATCGCAGTCTTTCCCAGGTTAGCCAAATCCAGATTTATATCACAAAGAATTACCTCATATTTCTCATTCCGGGCGAATACCTGCGCAATCCCGCGCCCCATGGTACCCGCTCCGATAATTCCAACCTTCATATTGCCCTCCTGTAAGCTATCGCTTCTTATTTAGGAAGTCCGCCATCCGTCTTCGCTGATCGCTGTCCGCAAAGCAGGCGCCGAACGAAATCGCTTCTTGAGCGCTTCCTTCTTCCATCCACTGATCCAGCTCTGCGTGAATAGCCTCCTTGCTTTTTCTGATAGCTGTACTTCCATTTGCGCAGATTCTTTCCGCCACGGAAATTGCCTGTTCCATCAGTTGCTCCTGAGGGTAAACTGCTAAAACTAGCCCCGCCCGGTATGCCTCCGCAGCATCCATCCGTCTGCCTGTATAGATCAGCTCTTTTGCCTTTGCCAGACCGACCAGCCTTACCAGGCGCTGCGTTCCGCCAAATCCCGGTATGATCCCCAGTCCCGTTTCCGGCTGTGCAAATACTGCCGTTTCCGAACACAGGATAAAGTCGCAGCTCATTGCCAGTTCACATCCTCCGCCCAGCGCATAGCCGTTTACCACAGCAATGACCGGTACCGGACACCGCTCAATCTTTTGAAACACACGGTTTCCCAGCGTGCTGAAATCAACTGCCTCCTGCACGGTAAACTCGTTCATCTCCTGTATGTCCGCTCCCGCCGCAAATGCTCTGCTGCCCGCTCCGGTCAGCAGGATACACTTCGCACTGCCCTGCTCTATCTGCTCAAAAAGAACCTCCAGTTCCGCCAATACCTGTGTATTCAATGCATTCAGCGCTGCCAGACGGTTAATCTGAACAATGCCGATCTGATTTTCTTCCCTGTAGCAGACGGTATCTGTCATCCCTCTGCTCTCGCTACTACGCTCGCGCATCCCATACCTCCGCCAATGCAAAGTGTTGCCAGTCCGCATTTTGCATTTCTTCTTTTCATTTCATAAAGCAGTGTTACAAGAATTCTGCACCCTGACGCTCCCACCGGATGCCCCAGCGCGATCGCGCCTCCGTTGACATTCAGCTTTTCCATCGGAATCTGCAGCTCTCTTCCAACCGCTATGGCCTGGGCCGCAAATGCTTCATTGGCTTCAATCAGATCAAAGTCCTCTATCGCAAGCCCGGTTTTTTCCATGATCTTTTTCGTGGCCTCTACCGGTCCGATTCCCATGATTGCCGGGTCCACTCCCGCCAGCGCACCGCATTTCCAGTAAGCCATCGGCTTTAAACCCAGCTCTTCTGCCTTCTCCCCACTCATAAGAACCACAGCCGCTGCTCCATCGTTTATTCCTGATGAATTTGCAGCCGTCACCGTTCCGCCCTCCTTAAAAGCAGGGCGCAGCCGCTCTATTCCTGCTACCGTTGTGCCCGGGCGTATCGCCTCATCCCGCTCAAAGAGAATAGTCTCTTTTTTCTTTTTCACCGGAACAGGCACAATTTCCTCGTCAAAAATGCCCTTCGCCTGTGCGGCATACGCCTTTTCCTGACTCCAGACGGCAAATTCATCCTGCTCATTTCTCGTAATATGCCATTTATCGACGATATTTTCCGCTGTAATTCCCATATGGTATTGATAAAAAGCATCCGTCAGCGCATCATTCACCATGGTATCCACCAGGTCTGCATTTCCCAGACGGTAGCCATATCTGCCATTCATGACAGCATACGGCGCCATCGACATGTTTTCCATTCCGCCCGCCACCACGATATCAGCATCTCCTGCCAGAATCATATCGGCAGCCTGGTTCACACAATTCAATCCAGAACCGCACACTACATTCATGGTAACGGCGGGCACATTTACCGGCAGCCCGGCCCTGATGGCAGCCTGCCGGGCAACATTCTGTCCCTGACCTGCCTGAATGACACAACCCATATATACCTGGTCCACCATATCGCCGCTTATGTCTGCCCGCTTTAATGCCTCTTCAATAACAATTGCTCCCAGTTCTGCAGCCGGAACACTGCACAGGCTTCCTCCCATCACACCGATCGGGGTTCTGCATGCACTTGCAATGACCACATTCTTCATTTCCTGCGCCTCCAAAATTAATCTGACTGTCCGTTAATCCCGGCTAATTTCTTTGCCAGTTCCTTTTTCTCTGCAATTTTGCCCTGTCTTCCAATGATAATGCGCTGTGCCTGCGGACTGCCTGCTCCATGCATAGATTCGGTACGATACCCGACAGCCGCTGTCCCCAGAGTCATGTTCTCGATCAGCCTGAGAATTCTCATCCGGTCCATCGTATCCACCCGTTCGTCTCCCTGGAAATATTTCCGGCAGATATGCCCGATCTCCGGTGAATGAAAGTCCTTCTCAGAGGGCATGGTAACCATAAGTCCTCCGGCGATATCCTCCGCCAGCCTTGATATTTCATAGGGGAAGCGTGTTACATTCTGCTTGCAGACATTTGCAAGAAGCGTGTCAATCTGGTAATTTCCCGCCTTCGTCTCCCGGCCCTGCGCCGAGCAGGCAATGCCACAGCAATACAGCGTTTCATTCAAATGTACCATCTCAATCAGCTTATCCTTAATGTGGGAAGCGCCCTCCACGCCGTTATATTCCGCCGCTGTTGCCGCCGCGCCGATCAGCACGTCGCCCACACCGACCTTGCAGCCGCCGTAGCTCTGTCTGTGATAGCCCGCAAACCGCTCCACCAGCATACCGGAAAAGTCATACTCTTCGCACATAAACACTCTCTCCCAGGGAACAAACACCCGGTCAAACACTACCAGCGCTTCCTGTCCGCCGTACATGCAGTTTCCGCAGTCCATCGTCGTCTCTTCAAGCTTTCTCGTATCGCAGGACTGTCTGCCGTAAATCATCAGAACACCCTCAGCATCAGAAGGAACGGCAAAGGAAACAGCGTACGCCTTATCCTTTTCCTTCATCGCCGTCGTCGGCATAATAAGCTGCTCATGAGAATTAACTGCCCCGGTCTGATGCGCCTTGGCGCCCGTAACGATAATGCCGTCCTCCCGCTTCTCTACAATATGGACATACAAATCCGGGTCCTTCTGCTCACTGGGCGACAGCTTCCGGTTACCCTTCGGATCCGTCATCGCCCCGTCAACTGTCAGATCATTTTTCTGTACATATTCCATATATTTGCGGAAACGTTCATGGTACTGGGTATGATATTTTTCATCGATTTCATAGGTCGTAGAATAAATGGCATTAAATGCATCCATCCCCACGCAGCGCTGAAAGCAGGACCCGGTCTTCTGTCCCAGCAGTCTCTGCATTTTTATTTTGCTGACCAGATCATCCGTGCTCTGATGGATATGGCAGAACCGGTTTATCCGCTCCCCTGTTATATTGGAAACCGCGGTCATCAGCTCCCGGTACTCCGGCTCCTGCGCCATATCATACGTCAGCGCTACCGAGTTAATCGATGGCCGGATAATCGGATGATCCACAAAATTTTCTACCCTTTCCCCAAAAAGGTATACCACCGTTTTCAGTTTTCGCAGGCTTTCTATGTATTCTTTTCCTGTCATCATAATAGCTTCCTCCAAACTTACGCAAAATTGCAGTAGCGCGCCATCGATACCTCCTGGAAGCCAAGCTCTTCCGCTTTCGTCTTCCTCCCGTTGGCCGTCCGGACAACCATTTCCAGCAGCTCTTCTCCCGCCTCATCCAGGCTCTTGCCCTGTGTCAGAACCTTACTGCAGTCCAGATCAATATTGTCTTTCATTTTCTCATAGGTTTCTTCATTTCCGGTTATTTTTATTACCGGCACCACGGCGGAGCCAGTGGGCGTTCCGTGACCGGTCGTAAATACTACCATCTGCGCGCCCGATGCCGCCATTCCAATAATTGAGGCAATATCCTGTCCCGGTGTATCGGAGACTACCAGCCCTTTTCTGGTAACCATTTCGCCATATCCGAGCACCTGCCGGATCACGCCTGTGCCGCCTTTATGAATACATCCCAGTGATTTTTCTTCCAGCGTCGTAATCCCGCCCTGGATGTTTCCCGGCGTCGGATTCCCGCTGCGCGGATTTTCGCCTACCAGCAAAAAGTCCTTTTCGTAATCAGCAATCATTTTCAGCAATGCATCCTTCGTCTCGTCATCTGCGCATCGCCTAGCGAGAATCTGCTCCGCCCCGATCATCTCCGGCGTCTCAGAAAGAATCACACTTCCCCCAAGTTCCACAAGCAGGTCACTGCACTTTCCGACTACCGGATTGGAAACCAGTCCGGATGTGGGGTCAGAGCCCCCACATTCCGTTCCCAGAATCAGTTCTGAAATATCAGCTTCTTCCACCTGCAGCTTCCGGGCCTCTTCGCATAACTTTTCCGCTATCCTGGCAGCCTTCTCCACTGTTTTGATGCTTCCGCCTTCTTCTCTGATTACCAGCGTATACAGCGGCTTATTCGTTTTCTTGCGGATCTCTGCCTCCAGCAGCGATGCCTGTACCACCTCACAGCCATTTCCAATCAGAACCGTTGCGTAAATATTGGGGTTCGCCGCTATTCCGGAAAGTGTTTCCAGCGTAACCTTTAAATCTCTTTTACTTAGCGAGCAGCCGCCCTGATTCGCCAGATAGATTGCGCCCTCCACATTCTGGGCGGTAAATCTTGCTGTTTCGCTCGCACACAGCGAACACGGTAAAATCAATACATAATTCCGGATGCCAAACCGTCCGTCCGGTCTCCGGTATCCTTTTATTTTCATAAAGCCTCTCCTTTTCACTGCATTCAGGCTTGCTCTGCCAGACATTTGCTTACCAGATTGTGCGTATGTACCCACATTCCTTTCTTTATATCTTCCGTGGCAATACCAATAATCTCCCCATATTTATAGACAAAGCTTCCTTTTGCGATGTCTTCACATGCAGCTTTATGATATTTCGGAATCTGCTCTGCCGCTGTTATCTGTATACATTCACGGCCGTTTGTATATTCCAGGCATGCTCCCGCATCCGCCTTTTCCACAATCGTAATTACCTGGTCTTTTTCTGCTATTTTTATCCCTCGTACGGTCATATCTGATCTCCTAATTTTTTATATCTCTCATACCGCTTTAAGGCATCCGATTCCGCCTGACGGAAAAGCTCTTCTGCAAGCTGTGGGTTCTTCTTCATTAAGGATGAGAAACGCACTTCGCTCATCAGAAAATCCCGGTAATCTGCCCTTGGCGCTTTCGAATCCAGAACAAACGGGTTCAGATTCTGCTCTTTTCTTCTGGGATCGAAGTGGTACAGGTTCCAGTAGCCTGCCTCTACGGCACGTTTCTGCTGGAGCTGGGTCTGTCCCATCCCGCCTTTGATTCCGTGATTAATACAGGGCGCATATCCGATGATCAGAGATGGTCCCGGATAGCTTTCCGCTTCCTGGATAGACCGCAGTGCCTGCGCGGGATCGGCGCCCAGCGCAATCTGTGCCACATAGACTTCCCCATACTGCATCGCCATCATTCCCAGTTCCTTCTTACCCCTGCGCTTACCCGACACAGCAAATTTGGCAATTGCCGCTTTCGGTGTCGACTTGGAAGACTGTCCGCCTGTGTTTGAGTACACTTCCGTGTCAAATACCATGACATTAATATCAATACCTGTGGACAGAACGTGATCCAGTCCGCCGTAACCGATATCGTATGCCCAGCCATCCCCGCCGAAAATCCAGTTCGATCTTTTCACGAAATAGTCTTTTCTCTCAAGGACTTCCTCTGCCCCCGGAATTGCCGCATTCTCAAGAAACAGCCCGGTCAGCCGGTCAGCGCGCTCTCTCGTTCCTTCTCCGTCCATGTAATGCTCTTCCCATTCCTCAATCGCATTCTTTAGCGGATCATTTTCCGTGAGCTGACCGCTGATGCGGATTAATTGCTGGCGGACCTCCTCTCTGACTGCCTGATATCCAAGACACATTCCCATGCCGTATTCCGCATTGTCTTCAAACAGAGAGAAGCCCCATGCCGGTCCGTGACCATTTACATCCTTTTTATAAGGAACTGCCGGTGCACTTCCACCCCAGACGGTCGCGCAGCCTGCTGAATTTGAGATCATCATACGGTCTCCGAAAAGCTGGGTAATCAATCTTGCATACGGAGTTTCCCCGCATCCTGCACAGGCCCCGGAAAATTCAAAATAAGTATCCAGGAACTGACTGTCTTTTATAGTAATTCCTTTCCGTATCTTCTGATAGTTGCTGATATCCTTTAAAAGCTCCCAGTCTGCTGCCTCCGTCTGCATGTCATCATTCGGAACAGACACCAGCGCCTTTTCTTTCGCCGGACACACCTGGATGCAGTTGTTGCAGCCTGTACAATCCATCGGAGAGAGCGCCATATAAAAATACATATCCTCATAGCCCTTTGCTTTTGCTGCATTGTTACGCACAGACTCCGGCAGCCGGTTTAACTGTTCCTGCGACAGCAGCTTCGGTCTCAGCACACTGTGGGGACATACCAGGGAGCAGCGATTGCACTGAATGCATTTTTCTGCATCCCACTTCGGGATTTCCAGTGCAATGTTCCTCTTTTCATATTGCGTGGTATTAGTCGGGAATGTCCCGTCCTCCACTCCGTTAAATGCGCTCACCGGAATTTTATCTCCCTGCTGACCATTCATCGGATTCATAATCTTATCCAGAAATTCCTGGTCGCCGCAGGCTTCCTGCGTTTTTCCATCTGCCGCCACATATTCTGCGGTCAAATCTGCCGTGCAGACCTCATGAATGTAAGAAGCAGCCTCATCGATCGCCCGGTAATTCGCCTCCACAACACGCTCTCCCTGGTGTCCGTAATTTTTTACCACCTCTTCCTTCAGATGCTTTTTTGCATCCTCATAAGGAATCATCTGACCCAGGCAGAAAAAGGCTGACTGCATGACCATGTTGATGCGCTTTCCCATCCCTGCCGCTCTGGCAGCGCGGGATGCATCTATCGTATAAAAACGCACCTTCTTTTCCAGAATCTCACTGCGAAGCTTTGCCGGCAGCTTTTCTTTCAATTCCCCATCCTCCCATGGACAGTTTAAAAGAAAAATACCATTTTCCTTGATTCCTTCCAGCAGATCATACTTTCCGACATAAGACTGATTGTGACATGCAATATAATCGGCATGATCTACCAGATAAGAGGATTTTATCGGCTTATCGCCAAAACGGAGATGGGAAACTGTCAGACCGCCGGATTTTTTGGAGTCATAGGAAAAATATCCCTGCACGTATTTAGGCGTATAATTTCCGATTATTTTAATCGCTGATTTATTGGCGCTGACCGTACCGTCGGATCCAAGCCCCCAGAATTTGCAGTTTACGGTTCCTTCCGGCGTAGTCTCTGCTACCTCCGTTACCGGCAGCGAGAGATTTGTTACGTCATCCACGATTCCCACCGTGAAGCCGCTGCGCGGCTGGTCGCTTTCGGCATTTTTCAGAACTGCCACCACCTCTTTCGGCGCAAATTCCTTCGACGCCAGCCCGTATCTTCCGCCAATAATCAACGGTTTTCTATCCTGTCCGTAAAAAGCAGTACATACATCCTGGTACAATGGTTCTCCGTTTGCTCCCGGTTCCTTTGTGCGGTCAAGAACAACAATTTTTTTCGCGCTGGCCGGGATAGCCTCCAAAAAATGCTCTGCGGAAAATGGCCGGTACAGACGCACCTGCAGCAGACCGTACTTCTTTCCCTGCATGTTCAGATAATCCAGCGTTTCCTTGATCACGTCACAGGAAGACCCCATGGCTACCAGAACGATCTCTGCATCCTCTGCGCCATAGTAATCAAACAGCCGGTACTGCCTGCCGGTAATTCCGGCCAGCTTGTCCATATAGTTCTGCACAATCTGCGGAATCCGGTCATAGAACTTATTAACCGCTTCTCTTTCCTGGAAAAAGATATCCGGGTTCTGTGTCGTTCCCCTTAAAACCGGATGATCCGGATTCAGTGCACGGTCACGGAACTTCTTCAGCGCCTCCCAGTCGTAGAGCGCTTTCAGCGCTTCGGGATCAATCACTTCTATTTTCTGTATTTCGTGTGAAGTGCGGAAACCATCAAAAAAGTGCACGAACGGCAGCCTCGCAGAAACCGTCGCCAGGTGGGCAATGCTTCCAAGATCCATGCATTCCTGGACATTTGCAGATGCAAGCAATACCACGCCTGTCTGACGGATACTCATCACATCCTGATGATCCCCGAAAATACTCAGAGCATTGGAAGCCAGTGATCTTGCACTGACATGCAGCACGCCCGGCAAAAGCTCTCCGGCGATTTTATATAAATTAGGAATCATCAGCAGCAGGCCCTGTGAAGAAGTGTAAGTTGATGCCAGCGCTCCCGACTGAAGGCAGCCGTGCAGGGTACCTGCCGCCCCGCCCTCCGACTGCATTTCCATCACCCGGACCGGATGCCCAAATACGTTTTTTCTTCCCTGGGACGACCATTTATCCACCGCCTCCGCCATCGTGGAGGATGGCGTGATCGGGTAGATCGCCGCCACCTCCGTAAAATTGTAGGAAGCCATTGCCGCAGCCGTATTTCCATCCATTGTCTCTAATTTATGTATGTACTCCATCGCTTTTTCCCTTCAATTCCTTTTAGTGAAATACAATTCTTCCCGATACCTTCGGAAACTCTTCGATTGCCTTGTCAAAGTCTTCCAGTTTCATCTGCTTAGAAATAAAGCTGTTCAGATCGATTTTGCCCGTCTCCAGAATATTCATTGTCTCCGTCCATGTCTCATACATCCTTCTTCCGAAAATACCGGTAACAATTAATTCTTTATAGACAACGCCATACATGAAATTATGATAGGTAAGCGGCTTTTCCACCATGCCGACGTGAACGATGGTTCCCGCGATCCGGACAGCTTCTACCTCCTGGTTAATTACGCGCTCATTGCCGGTGAAATCAATGACCGCATCTACACCATAGCCATTTGTTTCTCTCTTAACAACTTCTACCAGATCTTCCTTAATGCCGTTAATAATGATGTCCGCTCCCCGTTTTTTACTTTCGTCCAGTTTCAGATCGTTAACATCCAGGGCAAAAAGCTTCGTACATCCAAGATATTTCGCAATCTCCACCGCCATTTGGCCAATCGTGCCTGTTCCGGCAATCAGCAATGACTTTCCGGACGGATTTGCCTTTGAGACAGCATGCATCGCCGTAGCAAATGGTTCCAGAATAGCCCCCTGCTCGTAGGTAAGATTGTCCGGTATTTTCACAACCGACTTCTGGTGAAGAGCCACATATTCTGTAAAGCATCCGTTTGCAGTTCTGCCGAGAACACCCATATGATTTCCGCAGATATGCTGGTTCCCATTTCTGCAGGTTTCACAGTAGCCGCACGGAATATGTGTTTCCGCAGCCACACGGTCTCCCACTTTATATCCGTGCACGGCATCTCCCACTTCCACGATCTCGCCGGCAAACTCATGCCCCATAATAAACGGGCGCGCATAATCTGCCTTGTCTACCAGCTCCGTCCACTCGTATACATCCACATCCGATTTGCAAAGGGCGCTTGCCTTTACCTTAATCAGTACCTCGTCCCGTGAAATAGCCGGCTTCTCCACTTCTTTATAAGAAAATCCGATTTTTTTCTCTTCTTTTACAATTGCTTTCATGTTAAATTTCCTCCCATTCTTTCCAGATATGATTTGCCTCTTTTTTTATTTCTTCGTAGTACCAGTCCTCGTTTCCGCGGCTGATAATTTCCATGGAGCAGATGGATACCTCCTGCAGCAGATGCTCCTTCTGCATGCGCTGATAGATGTCCCGTATTTCTTCTATAGAAAAATCTCCGTTTTCCAGCGAAAACAGCGGATGCCTGTCCCCGTACAGCTCATGGCTCTCATCCGCAGACATAGAATTTGCCAGATGCAGGTGATGAATCCAGGGCTTTAAACTCTGAAAACTCTGAAGAACATCCTCCTGCATCTGCACCACATGACTGGTGTCAAAGGTAATGCCGATTTTATTTTCAAATCCCTGATAAATTTTTTTTACAAGCTCTGTATCGCCGACAGCCAGGAAGGGTTCTCTCTTTGATGGAAAAAACTCCAGCGTAATCTCTGTTTTTTGTCCGGCAGACACCTCTGCCAGCTCCAGAAAAGATTTCCGCATCCGGGCAATCAGTTTCTCTTTGTTTTCCTGTTCCCATACAGGTCCGCTCAGAATCAGCATTTTTTCTGCTCCAATTCTCTGAGCATGCACATAATAATCCAGGCATCTTTCTACCGCTTTTCTGCGCACCTCTTCGTTCTCATCGCTAATGGAAATGCGATCCCTTTTCACAGGAAAACCCGCCAGATATACTGCAGATAAACCAGTTTCCTCCAGCACACTCCTGATCCTCTGTTCCTCTTCTTCCGTTCCCTCAAAATAAAATTCTACGCTCTCATATATGCCTTCTTTTTTTACTTTCCAAAAAAGCTCCGTTAGCAGCTCCAGACTACTCATCGCCTGCGGATATACTGCCGTCAGACAAATTCCCTTCTTCATTTTGCTGTCTGCCCCTCTGTTTTATTTCCCAGAATCTGATAAGATATCTCCAGTACCTTTTTTCCTGTCCGGACGCCGCATACCGGCATTCTTCCCATTCTTACACACTCAATAAAATGTCTGCTTTCCTCCAGATATCCGGTTCCTTCATTGAAAATATCCTTCAATTCCTCCTCATACGCCTTTTCCTTTGTTGCCACAATCAGCCTGGTGGAATCCCATATATCATCTCCCTGGAGAAAGACGGAACCCTTTTCTCCTATCACACCTTTGATATTGTACGCAGCGGCGCTGCTCCAGCTTGCTGTAATGGTTCCAATCGCTCCGCTCTCAAATTTTAATAATGCATCCGCATTATTATCAAATGCGGGGAGTTCTTCTATCGTTCCCTTTACCGCCCCGCATACCTCTGTAATATTCCCGGCGAGCGACTGCAGAAAATCTATATCATGGGAAAGGGATTCTATTGCCATCCCACATACCAGATTTTTATCGGTTCTCCAGCTGTCTGCCAGCGAACCCTTAAAGCCGGGACCAGGACCTATCCGCAGCGATACAGCCTGGGTAATTTCCCCGATTTCTCCTGCCCGGATAATTTTCTGCATTATCTGATATCCCGGGCGGAACCGCTGCGTAAATCCCACCATGCATGGAATCCGGTGATTCTCACATAACCGCACTATCTCTTCAGCATCCTCCAGCGTCGCCGCCATCGGTTTCTCAATAAAAACTGCCTTCCGCGCCTTCACGGCCATCTCTACATATTTCACACGTTTTGACGGCGGGGTGAGTATATACACCAGCTGTACCTCTGCTATGGCAGCTTCCAGATTCTCCGTCGCCTGTCCATGATATGCTTCTGCCAGTTGTTTTGCACGTTCTGTCTGAATATCATATACATAGGTAATGGATACCCCCAATTTCGTCAGCGACTCCGCATGCCTCCATGCGATCCCGCCAGCCCCGATCAGCAATGCATTTAACATGTTTAACCCCTTTCCAGTTTTTTGAACAGTTCCAGCGGATACCGGCGGTCTTCCATCGTAAATGGCTGAAAGTTTCCGTCTTCGCCGATTTCGGGTGACAGCTCCACCGACATATAACCAGAATATCCGCGTCTGTACATTTCATTCACCATCGCCGCATTATCGGTCATTCCCTGTCCGAAACGGCAAAATGACTTTTTTCCAAAAAACCTGTTTTCCTTTAAATGAATATGATTTATTTTGTCCGACAGCTTTTCTATAAAGCTCCCGATACTCTCCCCTGCTGCCTCCAGATGACCGCCATCCAGACAGACTCCAATGTGGCTGCCGCCTGTCCGCTCAAACAGGTACTCATAATCCCTGCTTGTCGCCAGAATATTATTACAGTGATTTTCCAGGCAAATCAGAACATCCGCCTTCTCGGCTTCTTTCGACAGCAATTCCGTCTCGGCTGCCAGCTCATCCAGATGACTGCAGCTCTGCATTGCCGATCCAACGACTCTTCTGCATCCGAGCTGTGCGGCCGCCTCTATTGCATAAAGCTTATGCATGGTATTCAGTGTCAGTATCTCTGATGTATTGCCTCCAAATCCAGATACATGCAGTGCCGCCGGTATCAGCCCGCTCTCTTCACACCGCCTGCGAATCCGCTTTATATTTTCCGGCAAAAGCATTTCCGGATACCAGCAGTTAAACTCCACATACCGGTACCCCACATTTGCCGCATTCTCAAAAAGATTTTCAAACCGGGTATTTTCAAACCCCTCAAAAGTCAGCGAAGAAACTGCCAGTCTGATCATAATTATCCCTTTACACCTCCCGCTACAATTCCTTCAATCAACTGCTTCTGGAAGAAAACGAAGAGAATCAGAATCGGAACGATGGAGAGTGTCGACATTGCAAACATCGCACCGTAGGCGCTTTTCGCGGTCGGGTCAACGAACATTCTCAGCCCCAGAGTTACCGTATAATTCTGTGTCGTTCTCAAATAAATTACCTGCGTAAAGAAATCATTCCAGCTCCACATGAATGTGAAAATGGTTGTGGTAACCAGTGCGGGCTGACACAGCGGAAGAATAATACGGAAAAACACAGAATATTTGCTGCATCCGTCAACAATCGCCGCCTCATCCAGCTCCCTCGGAATCCCTCTGATAAACTGCACAAGCAGATATATAAAAAATGCATCTGTAGCCAGGAATTTCGGCAAAACCAGCGGAATAAAGGAATCCAGCCACCCCAGCTTATAGAAATACACATACTGCGGCACAATAATTGCATGCTGCGGAAGCATCAAAGTCATCATCATCAACGCGAAAAACAAATTTTTCCCTTTAAATTTCAACCTTGCGAAGGCAAATGCAGTCAGGCTGCAGGAAATCAGATTTCCCACCACGCTCAAAACAGAAACAAGTAAAGAATTCAGGAAATACGTTGTAAAAGTTACGCGTCCATTCGACTGCCATCCAATTCTGTAGTTTTCTAAGGTAAATGCCCCTGGAATAATGCCCAGATCTGAAAAAATCGTCGATTCTTCCTTAAATGAACTGCTGATCATCCATATCAGAGGATACAAAACGATTGCCGCAAAGACCAAAAGACATATAAATTTAATCCGACTGCCAAGTTTTCGTTTTTTGCTCATTTTCTCTCCTCCTCAGTCATAATGGACATGTCTCTTTGACAAGAAGAACACAATTACCGTCAGCACTGCAATAATCAGTACAAGAACCCATGCCAGAGCACTGGCATATCCCATTCTCATTTTGCTGAAGCCTTCGTTATAAATATGAAGCGTGAAAAATAACAGACTATCTAACACGCCACCGTTCCCACCACTGATAATATAAGATTCTGTAAATACCTTAAATGCACTAATGATCTGCATGACCAGATTAAATAATATAATCGGTGAAATCATTGGCAGCATAATTTTTCTTGTCTGCTGAAATTTTGTTGCTCCATCGATGGCCGCCGCCTCCATCAGCTCCGCCGGTACCTGTTTGATGGCTGCAAGAAAAATAATCATTGGCGAACCGAATTGCCACATTCTCAGCAAAACCAGTGTCCAGACTGCCGTGTCCGGATTTGCAACCCAACTTACATGGCTTTCAATTCCAATCAGTCCAAGTGCCTGGTTTAATATCCCCTCCATTCCAAAAATCTGACGCCACAAAATAGAGATTGCCACACTGCCGCCCAGCAGTGAAGGAACGTAGTATGCAGCTCTGAAAAGGGACAGCCCTTTTACCCCTTTATTTAAAACAAATGCCAGAACCAAAGACACCAGCAGCTGCAAAGGCACCGATGCAAAAACATATAGGAAGGTAACCTTCAGTGCATTCATAAAGTGATAATCCGAGGTAAACATTTTCACATAATTTGACACACCTATCCATTTAGGGGCACTCAGCAAATTATAATTGGTAAAGGAATAATAAAATGACATCCCCATCGGTACTAAGGTCAGCGCCAAAAAACCGATCAGCCACGGCAGAAGGAATACATATCCTGCATATCTGTCCAAAATCTTCCTCATATAAACCTCCTAAAAAAGGGCGTTGCCTCGCAGCAGCGCCCTTCCAATCTACTCTGCGTTTTCAGCAATCATCTCATTTGCTACTTCTCTGATGTGCTGTGCAGCCTGCTCCGGTGTCAGAATATCCATTGCCACCATTTCCGCAGTGCTTGCAATCTCATCCTGTATAGCCCATACACCCGGTGCCTTTGCAACAAATGCCGGCGCTTCTTCCGAAATCATATTGAGATAATCCGTCGCTGCTATATCACTGGGATCAGCCGTCGGAGCGAGCATTTCCTGGATTTTCATAGATCCCGGAACTCCAAGCTCCATGTTGAAGACTTTCTGTGCTTCCTCATTATTTACAAAAAAGTTAATATACTCCGCTGCAAGTTCTTTATTTTCAGAAGTCTCTGAAATACCAAATGCAGAAGTAATTAAAAGATCTCCATGTTTTCCGTCATTCCCAACCGGAACCTTACGGATAGCCAGGGTATCCTCCATAGAGTTCTGATAGGTCTTAAACTGGTTTGCGTTTGCAAAATAGAACAGAATTTTTCTGTTTACGAGCGGTCCTTCCTCCCATGCTTTGGAATTCCATTCCTGGGTCCACTCAACATTTGCAAAAGCGCCATCTGCACGAAGGTTATCTGAAAAAGCATACCATGAAGCCAGCGTTTCCTCTGTCGGCGCAAACTCACCGTTTTCATCCAGCCATTCGTATCCATCTGCTGCATTTTCTCTGATCCATACCCAGACGAGATCATTATTTGTATAGATATCCAGTCCTGCGTAAGTATCATCTCCCAGCTTCGCCTGTACCTCATTTAAATAGTCATAAAATTCATCCCATGTGATATCTTCTTCTTCCGGCCACAGTTCCATTCCCAGCTCATTTAAAAAGGTTTCATTTACATACAACGTCTGGGCGGTCATGCCAAGTGTAACCATATACAGATTATCGTTATATCTTCCAGTATCTACGAAATTCTGGTTCCAATCTGTCAAATCAATGATTCCTTCTTCCACATAACTGTCAAGCGGTGTGAGAACGCCCTTAGAGCAGTATTCTCCGATCTGGTTTGACTGAAACTGTACCACATCTGCAGCGCTTCCGCTCGCATACGCTGTTGATTGTGCCGTCCAGTAATCATTCCAGCCCGGGCTCTCCGTAACAATTTCTACATTAGGATGTTCTGCCATAAACAAATCATTGATCTGATAGTATAGCTTGTCCCTTTCCGTGTTGCCCCACCATGCAACACGAAGTGTGACCTTCTCATCCTCCGCTTTCACGACCTGGCTGCCAAATCCTGCTGCCATCAAAGCGCCTGCTACACCTAATGCTACAAACATTTTTTCTCTCTTCATTTCTTTTCCTCCTTGTTTTTTATATAAAAATCCACCGATTCTTATATCTGCTCTGTAACTGTAAAGTTCATATAATTTTCTGATAGTACCTCTTCATCTGTTCTGACAGACATTTCCACCCTGCACCTGTGTCCGGCAAGCTCTTCCGGAAGCGGCAGTATGATATGGTCCGGAATTTCCGCGGAATCTGCAAGGATATTCAGACGGAATTGGTTCGCTGCCAGCACCTTTTCTGTTTCACAGTCCACCACGCTCCATTTCAGCTCTGCGTCTTCTATTGCATGGTAGTGGTCGTTAATCAGCCACACTCTTGCAGAGAAGGTGGTTCCGGCTCTGAAGCATTTTTTTCTTCCCAGACGGTACGGATGCACGCTCGGTTCTGCTGAAACAAGAACCGGTGTATATACCCGCTGCATGTAGTCATATACTTTATACGGACGGCGGTAATAGTCCAGCAGTCCCGAACCGATCATCGGGCAGGCATCGCTCCAGTAATACAGGTACATGGTGGATACCGGCGCATATTTTTTCTGGCGCAGGAACTCAATCTGGTCTTTGACTGATTCGGCCTCATAATCCTGTGTATTTTCAATAAATTCATCCAGAGAGTTTCCAAGCTCCACTTTTCCAAAACCGAATGTATTGGAATAGAACAGGCCCCAGTATTCCCAGGTGTCCCAGTCGGGCGGCCACAGCTTGTCCTGCGGAATAAAGGTCTCCAGGGTTTCCCGGCACGGAATGGATTGTGAACCAAACTCCACAATGTTCGGCGGAATTTTCTTATAGTGAACATCCACATCTCCATCATTACAGCAGCCAAGCATAATGTTCATTACACCCTCCCGGTAATCACCCAGATGGACCCATCTTACCGGGTCGATTGACTTCAGCGTTTCTTTCAGAATCTGGCACAGCCGGAAATAATTATTCGGCTTATCCGGAAGCTGGTAAATTTCCGGCTCTTTGTAGACCGACCACATTCCCATACATGCGTGATTCGTAAGCATCATTCCCATGTCGCGCATCATATCAGATGCTCTTGAAATCAGATCATCATCATCGCTTACACAATAGTGCAGCGGAAATACCTGCCACATCAGCAGTCCCAGCTCATCGCACAGCTTGTAGAGTCCGTCTTTTTCCACGTGGCTGCCGATCCGGATGGAATTGATATTCATTTTCAGCATTTTCTCAAAATCTGGCTTCCACATGTCCATTCCCGCCCCGCTCATCCAAAGGCTTGAAATGTAGCGCATACCGCGCAGGAAAATGCGCTTTTTGTTCAGATACCAGGCACCATGCTTTTCATCATATGTGATTTCCTTGATACCGAAGCGCTGCGTAAGCTCATCCTCCTGCCACTGCAGTTTCAGATTGTACAGATGGGGATAGCCGTGATCCCAGGTCCACCACAATTTCACGTCCTCTACGGTAATTGCCATCTTGACCGTGGTTTTTCCTGGCGGAATCACTATAAACCTTTTGCTGACCGTCTTTTTGTCGCATTCAAAGTTGTCCCCTTCAATCACTGCCCGCAACTCACCGGATACCGTATCCCCGGTCTGGTTATTAACTGTCACATCCACATTTACCAGTGCAGAGCCCGTGTCTTTGTCCTCTCCGTCGCCGCACCAGTCCTTTTTCAGCACCAGCCTGGTAGAAATCTTGCAGTATTCAATGAATTTCTCCGGTCTGATAATTAGCGCAACGTCATCCCAGATACCGGCAGAGTTGCCGTCCTGCCGGAAAGAAGTCATCGCTCCCGGACGGTGCATGGCGTCTATCATATGACCTTTAATCTGTGTGATCGCCTTTGCCTGATGGCGCTGATATGGCTCGGACAGCGGCGTATCCTTATCAAGTCCGCTGTTGATATATTCCGTCTCGTCGCGGGGAGCACTGTCTCTCACCAGAAGAATATTCTTTCCGTCTTTTTTCAGATATCTGGTAATGTCAAATTCAAACGGATTAAAAATTCCCTCATGGTTTCCCAGATATTTTCCATTCAGCCAGACATCCGCGATGTAATCTACCGCACCAAAACGCAGCCATACGTGCTCAGAAGCTTTTATTGCCGGTGTATCGAACCCGGTCCGGAACCAAATCGTTCCAAAGTAATCGCCGATTTCCGTTAAATACCAGTTGTTCGGAACCGCAATCGGCTTCCATCCATTCTTCTCTTCTGCGTCTTCTCTCAGAAATACCTCCGCACATTTTCCGGCTTCTTCTTTTTTATATTCCCAGATACCGTTCAGACAAATGGCTTTTCTTCCTTCATGAAGCATTATCATTTTCCCGTTCCTCCTTTCTCCTCTTATTTATGCACACGCCATAATCTTTGTACTGTTCTGCGAAAGAATGTTTCCATTTTCATCCTTCACACTCATTTTTACTTCGTAATATCCGATATAATCTTCCGGAATAATCCAGTTAATGTCTGCTTTTACCACTGCGCTGTCTTCTTTCAGAGTGTCGGTAAAGGTTGCGCCGGCAAGCGCCTCGTCGCTTCCTTCTTTTGTAATCTCCCAGTGAATCTCTGCATTTTTGATATCATGGAAGTGGTCATTATTTACCCAGACCTTTCCGCGGAACATCTCACCGCGCTCATATTTTTTCTCTCTTCCAAGTACGTGCGGCTCTTCCTCCCACTCGAGGCTGATCAGCACCTGTGTATATACCGCCTTCATAGCCGCATATACCTCATACGGTTCCCGGTAATAATCAAACAGACCGGAACCCATAATCGGGCAGGCATCATTCCAGTAATATAAGAACATAGAGGCAACCGGCTGATATTTTCTCTGGCGCAGAAATTCGATCTGCTCTTTTACCACCAGCGCTTCATATGCCTGTGTGTTGTGGATAAATTCTTCCAGTGAATTGCCGATTTCCACTTTTCCTCTGCGGAACTGGTTATAATAAAACAGTCCCCAGTACTGCCACACATCCCACTGCGGCGGCCACAGCTTATCTTCGGGAATAAATTTCTTTAAGCTCTTAAGGTTCGGCACAGAATCCGATCCAAATTCAACAATATTGGGCATAATTGCTGCGGTGTGAACATCCATATCTCCATCCTGGCAGGAGCCGATCATAATGTTCTGTACACCTTCCCGGTAATCTCCCTTATGTATCCAGCGGATCGGGTCTATACTGCCCAATGTTTCTTTTAAAACATCACACAATTTGAAATATACATTTGGCTTGTCCTGTAATCCGTAAATCTCCGGCTCTTTATAAACAGACCACATCCCCATGCAGGCATGATTGGTAAGCATCATTCCCATATCGCGCATCATATCGGAAGCTCTGTTGATTACATCATCCGAATCGCTGATGCAATAATGCAGCGGGAATACCTGCCACATTAACAGACCAAGCTCGTCGCACATCGTATACAGGCCATCCCGTTCTACGTGGCTGCCGATCCGGATAGCATTGATGTCCATGTCCAGCATTTTCGAAAAATCATTTTTCCACATTTCTTCATTTGCTTCGCTCATCCACAGGCTGGAAATGTAACGCATCCCGCGAAGGAAAATGTGTTTTCCATTGAGGTACCACTGTCCCTTGTCATCTGTCACAATTTCCTTCACCCCAAAGTTCATCTTTATTTCATCGTCTGCTGCCGAAAGTGTCGCGGTATACAGATTGGGCTTTCCATGATCCCATGTCCACCAGAGCCGGACATCCGGTATCGTCGCTGTAATCTTGAAAACATTTTCTCCCGGCTGCAGCACCACTTCCCGCTCAATTCTGCAGGAGCTGTCTGCTTCGAAATTATACGGCGTAATTTCTAAGACCAGCTTCGTTTTCTGTGCTTCATCCTGGCAGTGATTAATATAAACATCAAATGCTGCCAGACCGGTTCCGTCCGGCTTATCCTGCTTGTCTCCCAGCCAGTCTTTTTTATATCCGATCTTGCTGTAGCTTTTCGCCCACTGGATATAGGTCTGCGGACGGAAAACAAGCTTTACGTCACCCCAGATTCCGCCGGAATTTCCATCCTGTCTGAAAGAAGTCATAGAACCCGGCCGGTGCATTGCCTCGATCATGTGTCCCTTAATCTGTGTAATGCCCTTTGACTGATGGAATTTATATTCTTCCGATAAAGGAGTTTCATCTCCGTCTGCCAGAATATACTCCGTCGGATCCTTCGATGCATTATCACGAACAATCAGCAGATTGTCGTCTTCCCATTTCACTAAAGAAGTAATATCAAACTCAAATGCATTGAACATCCCTTCGTGCATCCCCAGATACTTCCCGTTCAGCCATACTTCCGCGATATAGTCAACTCCCTCAAAATGCAGGAAAATTTTCTGTCCTTTTTTCTCTGCCGGCACTCTGAAATGTCTCGCACACCATATCGTCCCAAAATAATCTCCGATTTCTTCCTCCAGGTACCAGTTATGCGGCACCTTTATTGGATGCCATGCCTTGCCGAATTCAGTATCCAGATACCAGCTCTGACGCTTTCCCACATCATTCTGGTCGATCCGGTATTGCCAGCATCCGTTTAAGCTCATGCACTCTCTGTTATAAATACTTTGATACATCATTTTCTCCTTCTGTCTGTTCGTTTACAGGAAACAGTTTTTTTACATTCTCCGGAGTCATCTCCCTGCGCAGATGAAATCCGTCCATTTCTATTACAAACAATTCCAATAAATAAAGCACGGTAGTTCCTCTTTCCAGATGTCCCACATGTAAGCCGCCTACGCCGCCTGCGCTAAAGTGAAAATGTGCAACGCCGTCGATCACCGTCCCGGTTAGTCCGCCGAATTCAAAAGGTCCTTCCAGACTGAGAAACTCATCCTCCGTTGCCTCTCCCATTCCCTTCGGGCGATGATATTCTAAATGTGCAACACTCCCAACTGCACTGGCTATATATGCATTTTTAATTCCTTCCTTTTCTAATATTCTTTCAACCCCTTCGAATAATTCTTCTCCACGATCCAGTTCAATCAGTAAAGTTCTTCCTATTCCGTTACCGCTATAATACTTCATTTTCTTCTCCTTTTTATAAATTATAA
>DKTR01000010.1 GCA_002473385.1 Lachnospiraceae bacterium UBA7225 | reverse complement strand
CTAGAAAAGATATTTGCTACCAAGAAGAAAGTAAGTTCTCGGCATAAAACTGTAAAAGATAAACAATAGGAAGCATACTTTTAAACTTTCTATTGTCATAAATAAAATATGGTATAGAATATATGGTATAGAAGATATGTGAAATTACGAATCAGGAGGAAAATATGCCATATGTCTAAAGGAGGAATCGATCTTCGCGCATTGAGTGATGCGAATAGAAATTATGTTCTGAAATATATACATGAGGTAAAAAAAGTATCCAGAACGGAACTTGCGAAAGCCACGGGACTTAGTCTGTCGGCGGTGTCCCGGATCATAAAACAGCTTCTGGAGGATGGTTATGTAATTGAGACCGGGGAAGGGGATTCAAGCGGTGGAAGGAGACCCATAACAATTTCCTTGAAACATGATTCAGGATATATTATCGGAGTTGATTTTGGAAAAACCAGAGTACATGCGGGGGTTTTTGACCTTTGTGGAGAGCTTTGTTTTCAATATGATGAGCCGGTCCGCAAAGCGGAATATCTGAGTGCACTGTATCAGGCGATTGATAATTGTATTGCTTCTCTGGAAAATGCAGATAAATTGCTTATTATTTATTGTGGAGTGCGTGGTTTTATCGACAATGCCAGTGGTACGATTCTTTCATCAACTACCTTTGGCTGGTCAAATATTCCGCTGCGGAAGCTGCTGATGGAGCGGTATTCTGTTACGGTGGGAATGGATATCAATGCCCGTCTGGCTGCATTGGGAGAGTGGAAACGGCTGTATGACGATGTAAACGATATGGTATATATTACCACTTCGTGGGGAATCTGTGCGGGTGTAATATCTAAGAGAGAATTGTTCCGCGGCGGCTGGGGTGCGGCAGGAGAGATCGGGAATACGATAAATTTTTCTCAGAATCAGAGAGAAAACCGGAACTTAGAAGAGTGTTGCGGGGGACAGATGCTGATCCGCAGGGCGAGAGAATTGTGGGATCAGAAGGAAAATGTTCTATTGAAACGGCTGACAGGAGATATGCCGGAAAAGGTGTCTGTGGAAGATATTGTTTCGGCTGCTAATGCTTCCGATGCATTTTCTATCGGAATTATCAATGAGGCGGCAGAGACTCTTGCAAAGGGAATTGTCAATGTAGTATATACGTATAACCCGTCATTGATTGTTATTGGAGGATTACTGGCGGAGATGGGAGATTTGATTTTGCTTCCGGTTAGGAAACAATTGAAAAACCTGCTTCCCGAATTGCTCTATAATCAGCTTGATGTGGAGTTGTCCATATTGCGGGGACGTGCCAGTTTGTTTGGGGCAGCGGAAGCCGCATTTCAGTATTTGTTTAGCAGTCCTATTGAGGTAGGAAAGGGCAGAGATAATATTGCCTCTTTTGTTTCTGGAACCTGAAGGCAGCAGAGCAAAGGGGGAGAAGGGTGGATATTAAGGAGGCTCATCCCTCTTTGATAAATAAAAAGATGCTGAATAATTTCAGACAAAAGGAGGAAATCTTATGAAACGTAAAATCTGGAGTACGGTAGTGGCTTTGTCCATGGCATGCAGCTTGCTTGCGGGTGTGTCGGTGAATGCGGCAGAGGGAAATCTGCTGGAGGAGATCAAGACAAAAGGGGCTATGGTTGTAGGAACCAGCGCGACCAATGCTCCCTGGGAATCCATTGATGAGGACGGAAACTATGTTGGATATGATATGGACTTGATCAATGAAATTGCATCCCGCATGGGAGTAGAAGTGGAAATCCAGGATATGGCATTTGATGCTCTGGTGGCTGCAGTTCAGACCGGTAAGGTAAACGTTGCTATTGCATCCATGGGAGCAAAGGAAGAGAGAAAAGAGAAGGTTGATTTTACGCAGATGTACCATCAGCAGATGAATGTTTACATTGCTCCGAAGGATTCCGATACGGAAATCACGGATATGGGCGACATTGTAAATTACAATGTGGGCGTTCAGAGCGGTACTCTGCCGGATCAGTATATCACGGAGCAGGTAGATAATGGAAAGATGAAAGAGAGCCAGGTTTCCCGTTACGAGGCTCCGGAAAATATGATTCTGGATCTGGAAGCAGGCAGAATCGACCTGGTGGCCGGCGATAAGAACCAGGCAAAGGAATATGAGAAGAAATACGATGTAAAAATTATTTTTGAATGCTCCTTCTATGGCACTGGTGAAAACATCGCCGTTCCTAAGGAGCAGCCGGAACTGCTGGAAGAACTGGACAGCATAATTGATGACCTGCGAGAAGAAGGCTTCCTGGATGAACTGGCACTGAAATGGGAAGTAGACTGATCACTGCACACGTCAACGGGAAATAAAATATGCATTTAGAAGCAAACCACGGAGCCGTAAAAAGCCGGCTTCCCGTGGTTTGCTGATATAAGGGGAAGAGGTTTTTATGGAACTGACATTTCAGAGAATCATAACATATTTAATACCATACTTGCTGGGTGGAATTAAAGTAACACTTTCCGTTTCCTTCTTTGCGCTGCTGTTTGGAGCGGTGGGAGGGATGATCCTTGCTTTTTTTCGGGTATATGGCGGTCGGGTTGCGAAAGTTGTAATGGTGGCTTTCAGCGCAGTATTTCGCGCCATTCCCCAGACGATCCTTTTATTATTGCTTTATTTTGTTATTGCCGGTTCCATAAATATTTCTGCCTATTGGGCCGGAACCCTTTCGCTGGCGATAATTAGCTGTGTGTATCAGCAGGAGATTTTCAGAGGCGCGATCGAATCTCTGGATTCCGGACAGATGCTGGCGGCCAGAGCATTGGGAATGTCCCAGTGGAAAGCGATCTTTGTGATTATTTTTCCGCAGGCACTGCGGCGGGCACTGCCGTCCTGGACCAATGAAGCGGCCGGTGTGATCAAGGCTTCCTCACTGGTATACATCATCGGCGTAGTGGAGATCATGCGTCTGGCACAGTATGAAATTGCCCGGAGCAGAGAACCCTTCGCTGTCTATATTTCTGTGGCTCTGATTTATTTTGTGTGCACATATCTGGTATGCTTTTTACTCAGAAAACTGGAGAAGCGGCTGGCAATACCAGACGTTTCCTGACATTGTGCGAAGCACTCTGTGGAGGAATGGCGATAAAGCGGTATATGTTATGGCCGTTGTATAAATCAGAATAGAAAAAGAGCATCTTTGAGAAAAAGACTTGAGAGGAGACCAGGGATGGGAAAGGAAATTATTCGGCTGGAAGGTATTAAAAAAATATATGGAAATAATGAGGTACTTAAGGGGGTGGATCTATCTGTCCGCGAGTCGGAGGTGGTAGTTTTGCTGGGCCCCAGTGGTACAGGAAAAAGTACATTATTGCGGTGTATCAATCTCTTAACGGTTCCCACAGAAGGGCATGTCTGGGTGAACGGTCAGGAGCTGACAGCGCCGAAGGTGAATATCAATCATGCCAGAGAGCATCTGGGAATGGTATTCCAGGAATTTAATTTATTTGCGCATTTAAGAGCCATTGATAATGTGGCGGTCGGTCTGACAAAGGTTCTTGGAGTGAAGAAGGAAGAAGCAAGAGAAAGAGCCAAAATTGAACTGGAGCGGGTTGGTCTGGGGGACAAGCTGGATCTGTATCCCGGGCAGCTCTCCGGGGGCATGAAACAGAGGGTGGCCATTGCCAGGGCACTTGCTATGGATCCAAAGGTTATGCTGTTTGATGAACCTACCTCTGCGCTGGATCCGGAACTGATTGGTGAGGTTTTGGAGGTAATGCAGAAACTGGCCCAGGAAGGAATGACCATGGTGTGCGTGACCCACGAAATGAATTTTGCGCGCCGCGTGGCTGACAGGGTGGTATTTCTGGAAGGCGGCGTTATTGTGGAGGAGGGAAGTCCGGAGGAGTTTTTTGGACATCCGAAGACAGAGCGCGCCCGTCAGTTCCTGGGTAAATTTGAGGGGCAGTTCCAGTAAGGAAGGGGAGAGATGGATGAACTTTTATGAAATGGCGATTCCCGCTTTTTTTGAAGGGGCATTGATTACACTGGAAATGTCGGCGATTTCACTGCTGATTGGTCTGGTCGTAGGAATTCCACTGGCATTTGCGCGGGTATACGGAAATAAACTCCTGCGGGGAGTGAGTATGGTGTACTCGGAGTTTTTGAGAGGAACACCGGTTCTGGTGCAGCTTTTTATTGTGTACTACGGTCTGCCCCAGTTTGGTATCGTATTATCGCCTTTGGTAGCCGGATGTCTTACCATGGGACTGAATTCGGCAGCTTATCAGATCGAATATTTCCGTGGTGCGATACTTTCTATTGGTCCTGGTCAGATGATGGCAGCCAGAGCCATGGGCATGTCGCAGGTGAAGGCAATCTGGGTGATTATGATCCCGCAGGTAATACGGATTGTCCTGCCCACCTGGGCCAACGAGGCTATATCGATGATCAAAAATACATCGGTATGTTACTTGATTGCGGTTCCGGAGCTTATGACTCAGGCAAAGATCATGATTTCCCGCTTCTATAATACGATAGAATCTTATTCTCTGGTGGCAGTTTATTATCTGGTGATTATTGGGGTTATGACGGTGATTTTTGTATTGATAGAAAAGAAGATTAAGATTCCGGGACTGGAGATAGAGGAAAATAAGAAATGATTTATTTCATACTCTGGTAAGAGGAAATGAAAGGGACCGCTGCAAAACGATGAATGATCATCGGGTCTGCAGCGGTCCTTTTAGTTGCCATGCATCCGAAGGGAGCTGCCGGTGGCAGGTCCTGCAGGTGCAGCATTTTTGTTTTTAACTCCAGATATCAGTCGGGTCTTTTCCAACGGTTCCTGCTTTCATCTTCAGAACCGCAGGCTTTCCAAGCGGGGTTGCTTCCCTGTCGGAAATGATGACCTTCGTTCCAATCGGACAATTATCATAGATCCATTTTGCATCAGCAACACAGAGACGGACGCATCCATGAGAGGCTGCTGATCCGAGCCGGTTGTAGTCGCTGGCAGCTACATTGTACGCATTGTGCGAGGTTCCGTTCATCGGTACCGAGTGGAACAGGTAGTCTGACAGGAAATGGCTGCAATATTGTCCGGTAGTCGGTCCATTCAGCGTCCACCAGCGATAATGACTCTGGATATAGAAGGTGCCGACCGGTGTGGCATTGTTTAGACCGACGGAACAGGTCATTGCCTTGACCGGAGTAGTGCCATCATAAATCGTAACGACATTTTTTGCACGGTTTACGCGGATCGTCATATTACCGCTTGGCCGGTAGGTGACATAACCCTTTGTACCGAAATTGTAGGATGTTCCGCTGATCGTTTTTTTGCCGAACACCTGCGCACCGTTGTTTTTGGGATCGAAGTAGTACCGCTTCGTTCCGATTACGATCCATCCGGTCTGGCGCACGCCAAGATTGTTGAAGTAATAATATTTTCCACTGATTTTATAAATACCGTTGGTGCAGGCACGGCCGCTCTTGCTCTTGCTAAAATAGTAATTCTGACCCTGGTATTTTCTCCAGCCATATACCATTTTTCCGGTCTTGATGTGAAAACAGTAATAATAGTTACCGATTTTCTGTACGCCGGTGACACGGTGCGCATTTTTATCAAAATAATACTTTTCGCCGTCTATCGTATACACGGCACTGTGGTACGCCCTGCCTTTTCCGTTGAAATAGTAGTAATATTTCCCGACCTTTTTCCAGGTACGCTTGAGTGCCCGCCCGTTGGACGGACTGAAATAATAATATTTACTATTGTATTTTTGCAGTCCGGTCCGCAGGTACCCCTTGCTGGTGCCGTAGTAAGTCTGCCCTTTCCAGGTGCCGAAGCCGGTAAGCAGATGACCGTCGGCAAGGCTCAGATACAGCCTTTTGGTGTTTCTTACGTAAGTAAGCTGATTTTTTACCAGGCGTCCCTGGGAATCAAACAGATACAGGTATGTTTTTCCATTCTTTCTGATAGCTTTTGGACCGCCTGAGTATTTCTTTCCGCTGCTGCCATAATAATAGGTAGCTCCATTGGAGGTTACCCACTGGTTTTTGTATGCTGAAGCGGCCACAGACATGGCAAACACCATACAAATCAGCAGGAACAGAGATACAAAAAACTGTTTCTTTTTCATGCTGTCTACACTCCCTCATAAATAAAATTATTACATTTCAGTTAACTAAATGGTAACATATTTGTCTGACATTGGCAAGGAAAAAAGACCGGGTAATTCTTAAGAAAACCTTTAGATAAACGGCGGAAGGATTCTTTTACTTGATAAAACGGAACAACTCCTGTACAATGAGAAAATATAAAAGCACGTAATAAATGGAGAAAAGAAGATGATTATGGTTTTGAAGGGAATGGCCGCGGTGCTCTGGCTTGCGGTCGTACCGCTTTTTATTGGAAATCTGATGCAGAAATGGCCCGGGCGGCAGCAGCCGGGCATTATATGGAGCATTGTATTGGGATACCTGGCAATGTTTGCGCTTCTGGAGCTTATTTTTGTTCCGCTGATATTGCTCAGAGCGCCTTTTCATACGGCGGTGTATCTGATGGCAGGTGTTTTGCTGCTGCTGAGCCTGCTGTCTGTCATTTGGTGCCGGAGGTCTGTGGCGGCAGACATCTGCAAAGGCTTTTATGGTCTGCTGCATCAGCCGGCGGTGCTTTATCTGGCGGCAGTACTGATTCTGCTGCAGGCACTGATGTATGCAGTGTTTATGGTGACGGATCTTGATGACGCGTATTTTGTTGCCACGGCGGCAACGTCTCTGGAGTGTGATACCATGTATCAGCACAGTCCCTATACCGGGGAACTGATGGCAACGCTGGAGACGCGCTATGTATTGTCGCCAATGCCGATGTTCATTGCATTTATCGCCAGATGTACGGGCTTTTCTGCAGCGGTGACGGCCCATACTGTTCTGCCGGTATTTCTGGTGGTGCTTGCCTATCTGGTCTGTTATACTATCGGCGATACGTTTTTCCCGGATAATCAGAGGGAAATTGGACTGTTCCTGGTATTCCTCTCGCTTCTCCATATAAGTTCTTATTATTCAGCATATACGCAGGGGACATTTTTGCTTATCCGCATCTGGCAGGGAAAGGCGGTTCTGGCATCCATTCTGTTGCCGTTTCTTTTCTGCATGTGTTACCGTGCCCTGTCGCAGCAATGCCGGGAGGGGGACTGGCAGATCATTTTCCTTACCGTGCTTTCCTGCTGCATGGTATCCTCCATGGGAGTTGCGCTGGTTCCGGTAATGCTGGGAATGTTTGGACTTTTGTTCGGGGTGCTGCGCAGAAAATGGAAACAGGTGGGGCTGCTGCTTTTGAACTGCACGCCATGTGTGGTACTCGGAGTACTCTATCTGGTGCTGTCAAAGATACAATAGAATGGGAGTGATATGATGGAACAGCTTAAAGTAGCAGCCGGATGGCTGAAGCTGTATACGGCAGAGGGGCTGCATCTTGTTCTTCTTGCCGTTGCACTGCTATATATTATCCTATATGAAAAAGAAAAAATGCGGCGTGTCCTGTTCGCAGGCTATGCGCTTCTGTTTTTCCTGCTTTATTTCTGTCCGCTGACGGTTTGGGGAATGGGAAAGCTGATCGGGACGCTGGTATACTGGAGAATGTTGTGGCTGCTTCCGGCACCGGTCATCATTGCATATGGTATGGTAATGGCATGCAGACGGGCGGCTGCGGGATGGAAGCGGACTGGAGTGACTGTAATTTTTGCACTGGCAATTTGCCTGATGGGTCAGAACATCTATCTGCAGAACACCCCGTTCACGGAAGCGGCAAATCTGCAGAAGGTACCGGCACAGGCTGCATCAGTCTGCGCAACTATCAGAGAAAACTGCGCTCCGGACGAGAATACGATGGTAGCATCTCCAGAGGAGCTTACCTGGTATATCCGACAGTACGATGCCGGGATCGAACAGGTGTATGGAAGACGCGACAGGGCCAGAGCCGGAGGAAAGCGGATCCGCAGGCAGCTTCTGAAGGATAAGATTTATCCGGATGTGCTCTGCAGGGATGCACGGGAGATAGGCTGCAGATACATTGTACTGACAGATAAAGGAAAGCGTGTGAGGCTGATGGCCGCACAGGGGTTTGAGGTCATCGGCAGGGTAGACAATTATGTGATTTATAAGGATATGCAGAGCTGAAACAGGAGATGCCGGCACAGAAATGTAGAAAAATGTTGTGATTGCCAGTTGTTTGAAGTTGTTTTTTGCAGAAGAATGTTGTAGAATGTGACTTGACGCGAAAAAGAGCAAAAGGAAAAGAAAAATAGAGGGATGCAATATGGGAAAAAGAGAACATTATAAAAGAGTGATTATGTTTTTAGCCTCCGTATTGATACTTGCACTGGAAACGGCGATTTTTGCGGCTGTCTGGTATAAATGTTTTGCGAGAACAGGGACGATTGGCAGGGGGTTCGTGCGTGGAAACTATGTCATTATAGGTCAGTATGCCCTTATGCTGTATCTGTTCTTCCGCATTTACGGAGGTTTCAAGGTTGGCTATCTGCGTGTGTTTGAGGTATTGTTTTCACAGATCCTGTCGGTAATTTGTGTAAATATCATTACGTATCTGCAGATGGCGCTGATCGGGCGCTGGAAATTCGGTGCGAACGCTGTCCCGTTTTTCTATATGACAGCGGTAGATCTGGTAATCGTCGTAATCTGGGTGGTGAGCATGCGCTGGATTTATGCGCGTATTTATCCGCCGCGCAAGATGCTGCTGGTGTACGGAGAAAAAAATCCGCGTGACCTGATCAACAAGATTTCCTCCCGCGAAGATAAATATAATATTTGCGAGCAGGTTCATCTGTCGCGCGGAACGGAATATATTAAAAAGAAAATTGACGAGTATCCGGCGGTGATTCTGGCAGATATACCGGCGCATGAGCGCAATGTCTACCTGAAATACTGCTTTGAAAAGGATATCCGCTGCTACAGTATTCCGAAGATATCCGATATTCTGCTGAGAAATGCAGATGATATTCATTTGTTTGATACTACGCTGCTGCTGTCCCGCAACCGCAGGCTGACGGCAGAGCAGCTTTTTGTAAAGCGTGCCATGGATATTGTGTTTTCGCTGGCCGGGCTGATACTGGCATCGCCGTTTATGCTGATTATCGCGGCGCTGATCAAGGCATATGACGGGGGACCGGTGTTCTATAAACAGCCGCGTCTGACAAAAGATAATAAGGTATTTTATATTTTGAAGTTCCGCAGCATGAAAGTGGAATCGGAGACACAGGGAGCCCGGCTTGCCTGCAAGGAGGATGACCGCATTACGCCGGTGGGGAGAGTGATCCGCAATATCCATTTTGATGAGCTTCCACAGATCTTCAATATTTTAAAAGGGGATATGTCGCTGGTGGGACCGCGTCCGGAGCGCCCGGAAATCGCGGAGCAGTACCGCAGGGAAATTCCTGAATTTGATTACCGTCTGAAGGTAAAGGCGGGACTTACCGGTTATGCGCAGGTTTATGGAAAATATAATACAACTCCGTATGATAAGCTGAAACTCGATCTCACTTATATTGAGACATATTCGGCGATACTGGATATCAGGCTTCTGATGCTTACCTTCAAGATTCTTTTCCAGAAAGAAAATACGGAAGGGGTAGAGCCATGGCAGGTGACTGCGGCGACAAAGGAAAACGAAAAAGAAAATGGGAATGAAAATGATAAATTCACAGGATGACGAAGGCGTATTAAGCGGGCCGCTTGTTTCTGTTGTGATACCGGCATACAACTGTGCCGGTACTATCCGGCAGGCAGTGGAATCGGCACTTGCACAGGACGTTGATCTGGAAATCATAGTGATAGATGATTGCTCGAAGGACGGATCAGCACGCGTGATGGAGGACTATGCGCCAAATCCTGTGGTTTTTTATGTCCGCAATGAGAAAAACTGCGGTGCGGCGGCGAGCAGAAACCGCGGGGCGGCGCTTGCACGCGGAAAATATACGGCGTTTCTGGACGCTGACGACTGGTGGGAAGAGGGGAAGCTGAAAAAGCAGCTTGTCAGGATGCAGGAGAGCGGCTGTGTGCTTTGCGCAACGGCACGGGAGCTTGTGCGCCCGGATGGAACGCGCACCGGGTGTGTCATTCCGGTAAAGGAACGTATCACATACCGGGAGCTCCTGCGGCACAATAGTATCAACTGCTCCTCTGTGCTGGTACTCACAGATGTCTGCCGTGAGTTCCCGATGGAGCACGAGGAAGCGCATGAGGATTATCTGACATGGCTGCGGATTCTCCGGAAATATCAGACAGCGTGCGCGGTAAATGAACCGCTGCTCAGATACCGCCTGAGCAATACCGGAAAATCCGGCAGCAAGGCAAAATCGGCGAAGATGACCTTCCGGGTATACCGCTGCATGGGCTTTGGTTATGTGAAGGCGGCGCTTTGCTTTATCAGCTATACGATGCATGGGATTTTGAAATACGCGGGTTTCTGGGTAGATTCTTTGCGGCGTATATGTTAAAATAACAGGAGAATTCTGGATGAAGGATTTTTTGAAAATAGTTTACTCTTATGTACTGGCGGTCTTTCTTTCTCCGCTGCGGCTGTGCCCGGTAAGAAAGGACAGGCTTGTATTTGCAGGACTGACCGGCGGGGAGACCTACGAATATGCCTGCAATCCGAAATATATCTGCGAGTATATCCGCCTGGAACATCCGGGCAGATTTCAGATATACTGGGTGGTATCCAGCCCGGAACGCTACCGGGGAAGAGAAGGGGCGGACATCACATTTTTAAAACATTACAGTCTGCGCTCCTTCTATTATTTAATGACGGCGAAGGTGATCGTGACGAGCGGTTCCTATGCGCCGTGGTTTCCGTTCCGGAGACAGCAGTATCTGATTAATACCTGGCATGGCGGCGGCGCATATAAGCGTCTGAAGGATAATTATGAAGATGCGGACAGGCTGCAGCGCAGAAAGCTGAAATTTTGTGCGGAAAATATCAGCTTGTTTTTATCAACCTGCGAGCGGGCGACGACGTGCCTGTTCCGGGGAGCATTTCATTATCAGGGGGAGATCCTGGAGATTGGTATGCCGCGCAATGACTGTCTGGTGACGGGGCAGACAGAAGCTCTGGCGGAGAAGGTACGTGCACATTACCGTATCCCGCAGGAAGATCATCTGGTGCTTTATGCGCCGACCTATCGCACCCCTTCGCAGAAGATCATACTGGACGGGGACACCCTCCTGGAAACGCTGGAGAGAGACGGAGTGAAATGGCACATCCTGTTCCGCGCACATCGCTTCCAGGACAGGGAGGCAGCCATCTGCGTGACGGGACGGGAAATTCTGCAGGCGGGCGATTATCCCGACATGCAGGAGCTGCTTTGTGCTGCGGATATGCTGATTACCGATTATTCTTCGGCGGTGTGGGACTATTCCTTTCTGTACCGTCCCTGCTTTTTATATGTGCCGGATCTGCAGGAATATCTGGATAAAACCGGATTTTATACAGATATTCACAAGTGGCCGTTTGCAATGGCGGAGAACCAGGCAGATCTGGAAAAGCAGATTGCTGATTACGATGAAAAGACAGCGCGGGAGAATATCCGGCGGCATCACCGCGAGATGGGAAATTGCGAGAGTGGCCACGCATGTGAGCGCGTGACAGAGCGCATACTGGAAGTATGTAAATAGAAATGATGTATGTAATAGAAAACGATACACAAAGCTATACAGCGGAATAAGAAAAAGGAGAGCAGATTATACAATGGGTACAAATGTATATGGCGTAGTACTTGCAGGCGGCATCGGCAGCCGCATGGGAAATATCGAAAAGCCGAAGCAGTTTATGGAGATCGGGGGAAAGCCGATCATTGTGCATACGATTGAAAAGTTTGTGGTAAATCCCACATTCGAGCGGATTATTGTGCTCTCTCCGCGGCAGTGGATAAATTATACACAGGATGTCATCCGCAAATACATTCCCATGAACAGCCGGATTGATGTAATCCAGGGTGGAGAGACGCGCAACGAGACCATCATGAATTCTATCCGTCACATCGAAAAAAACTATGGGCTGGATGAGGAGACGATCATTGTTACACACGATTCGGTGCGCCCGTTTGTCACACACCGTATTCTGGAGGATAATATCCGCTTTGCAAAGGAGGAGGGTGCCTGCGACACGGTGATCCCGGCGACGGATACAATCGTGGAAAGTGCAGATAATAAACAGATTACGAATATCCCGGACCGTTCTAAAATGTATCAGGGACAGACACCGCAGAGCTTTAAGGCGAAAAAGCTGCAAGATGTCTATATGGCTTTGACGGAGGAGGAAAAGGCAATTCTCACGGATGCCTGTAAGATTCTGGTATTAAAGGGAGAGCCGGTGTACCTGGTGGAGGGTGAAGTGTTTAACATCAAAATCACGTATCCGCATGATCTGCGCGTGGCAGAGTCTTTGTTAGGGGGAAAATAATATGTTAAATACTGTTTATCAGTTAAAGGCTGCCAGACAGTTTGAGGCTGTATTTAAAAATGTGGAGCTGGATGACCGGCATGTGCTGGTGCGCCCGACGCATCTGTCCATCTGCCATGCAGACCAGCGCTACTATCAGGGGACGCGCCCGGAGGCAATTCTGCGTCAGAAGCTGCCGATGGCGCTGATTCACGAGGGTATCGGAAGGGTGGTTTATGACCCGACCGGCACTTACCGGATTGGCGATGAGGTCGTGATGATACCAAATCATCCGTCTGAATCGGACGATGTGATCGCGGAGAACTATCTGCGTTCTACAAAATTCTGCGGAAGCAGCAAGGACGGCTTTATGCAGGAATATGTCTCCCTGCTGCCGGATCGTATCGTGCTGCTGCCGGAGGGAATTGACAAGATTACGGCTGCGTTTACGGAGATCGTGACAGTCAGCTACCATGCGATTACGCGCTTTTTGCGCTTCTCTCACGAAAGGCGCGGGGAGATCGGTGTCTGGGGTGATGGCAATCTCGGCTATATCACATCGCTGCTTTTGAAAAAAATGCTGCCGGATTCCCGCGTGTATATTTTCGGTGTCAACCGCAATAAGCTGAGCGATTTTTCCTTTGCGGATGATACCTTTCTTGTATCGCAGATACCGGAGGGACTGCAGGTGGATCACGCATTTGAGTGTGTGGGCAGCAGCGCTTCCGCGAAGGCGATTGATCAGATTATTGACTGCATCCGCCCGGAGGGAGCCGTCAGTCTGATGGGCGTCAGCGAAGACCAGGTGCCGGTCAACACGCGGATGGTGCTGGAAAAGGGGCTGTGCTTCTTTGGCAGCAGCCGCAGCGGCAGGGCGGATTATGAGGGACTGATGAGGCTGTATGAAAAAAATCCGGATATTCCGTCCTATCTGGAAAATATTGTCGGCACCCAGATAAAGGTGAGCAGCATTGGGGATATTGTAAAAGCTTTTGAGAGTGACATCCACAAGATGATCGGAAAAACCGTGATGATCTGGAACGAATAGAGGAATTTTATGAAAAAGATACTGATCCGGGCGCATATGTCGCCCTTTGATAACTGTGACGCAGCGGGCGTGCTGCAGCACGATAAGATCGGCACAAACGCCGGCAATATGATTTTTATTAACAGTATCATGCGCGCTCTGATGACGGAGGATACGCAGATCGATACCTTCAACACCAGGCGCGATCTGACAGCGGAGAATCTGGAGCGTATCAACGCGGAGTATAGCTGCGTGGTGATGCCGTTTGCCAATGCCTTCCGTCCGTCATTCCAGTGGGAGCTCCAGACTATCACGCGCTTTGTAAAGAAACTGAAAATTCCCTGTGTTGTAGTCGGGGCAGGTGTCTCGGCGACGTTTCAGAATCCTTTGAAAGAGAAAAACTCATTCGACGAAACCGTGAAGGAGTTTGTCAAAGCGATTCTGGACAAATCGGCGGTGCTGGGAACGCGCGGAGAGGAGACCTCGGCGTATTTAACGCGTCTTGGATTTAGAGGAGAGAGTCATCACCGGGTGATCGGATGTCCGTCTATGTTCTGGTACGGAGAGAAGCTGCCGGAAATTGAAAAAAAAGAGCTTACGAAGGACTCGACGGTGAGCGTTAACTGGAAGATTGATCTGCCGGAGCCAATCCACGCATTTATGCGCAGTAATGCAGCACAGTTTGAAAATTTTCATTATGTGCCGCAGATCACGGATGAAATCCGCCTGATGTATTACGGAACGCCTCTGCCGGAGGGGAAATATAAGAAAATTACCGATCAGTATCCGTCGCAGTCGTGCCACCCCTGGTATTTGCAGGACAGGGCGCGTGCGTTTATTAATGTCCAGTCCTGGCTGGAATACCTGCGGGGAAAAGACCTTTCGTTCGGCAGCCGTATTCATGGAAATATTGCGGCGCTGCTTGCCGGAACGCCGGGCTATGTGATTGTGTCGGATTACCGGATTTCGGAGCTGGTGCGCTATCACAATATTCCGCATATCAATTATCAGGATTTAAAAGAAACGGACACGATTTTTACACTTTATGAAAAGGCGGACTATACGCGCCTGCAGGAAGGGCATAAAGAGCGGTTTGAAAACTACAGAGGTTTTCTGGAGGAAAACGGTCTGGAGCACACGTTTGCTATGGAACCGTCCGCCCTGCGCCCCTATGACCGGAAAATACAGGAACTGTCTCTGCAGCCGGCGCTAAGACCGTTTTTCTCTGTATCCCCGCAGGAACAGGCCGGGCGGCTTGCAGAGCTTCAGCGGGGTAGAGAGACACTGCGGCAGAAATATGAAGAACTAAAATCGCTGGAAATGCTGCTGAAACTTAGGCGGATGGACACATATGTCAACTGGATTCTGAAAAAGCTTGGCAGGAAGAGATAGAGGAACAGCTATGGGACTAATAAAGAAAGTAATTCACGGAATATCGTGGAGAGTTGCTAAATACGGAAAGCGGAAGCTGGCAAAGTATTATAAAATACTGACGCAGAAAAAAATATATCCGTATGTCTACCGGAAATACAGCAAAAAGCCGGTGCAGGAGCAGAAGGTTGTTTTCCTGGAGATCCGCATGATGGAGCTGACAGATAATTTTCAGCGCATTTATGATGCTTTAAAAGAGCGCGGCGGCTATCAGCTTATCACATGCCATATCGGCAGCGAGCTTGTTTCGCGCCGTGAGCAGTATAAAAACAGCGTTGCGGCGCTAAAGGAAATAGCCACCGCAAAATATGTGTTTATCAATGATTCCTCTGCGCTGATCAGCTGCATTCCACTGCGTCAGGAGACGAAGGTCATCCAGACCTGGCATGCCTGCGGTGCCTTCAAAAAATTCGGCTTTAGTACTGTGGATAAAAAATTCGGCGGAAATTATGAGCAGCTGATGAAATTTCCGCTGCACAAAAATTTTTCTCTGGTAACAGTCAGCAGCCCTGAGGTGATCTGGGCTTATGCGGAAGCATTTCACATGGAGGACCGCAAAGAGGATATTGTGGCGACCGGCATCAGCCGTACCGATGTGTTCTATGATCAGAAAGCGATTGCAGCAGCATATGAAAAAATCCACCGCCTGTTCCCGGAAAGCCGTGAGAAAAAGGTGATTCTTTATGCGCCGACCTATCGCGGACGCGTGGCAAAGGCATACTCGCCGGAAGAAATGGACCTGCAGCAGATGTACGAAGCACTTGGAGAGGAATACGTGCTGGTATTTAAGCACCATCCGTTTGTCAAGGTGCGTCCGCATGTTCCGGAGAAATTGAAAGCGTTCGCTATGGATCTGACGGAGGCTATGGCGATTGAGGACCTGCTGATGGTGAGCGATATCTGTATTTCAGATTATTCCTCTCTGGTATTTGAGTATTCGCTGTTCGAGCGCCCGATGCTGTTTTTCGCATACGATCTGGAAGAGTATTTTGACTGGCGCGGCTTTTATTATGACTTTGCGGAGATGACACCCGGTCCGACTTGCAAAACGACAGAAGAAATGATAGACTATATCCGAAATCTGGATACCGGATTTGATAAGCAGAGAGTGATAGATTTCAAAAACAAATTTATGAGCGCCTGTGACGGACATGCCACGGAGAGAATTTTAAAAGCTGTCATGGGAGAGGAAAACTACTGTAACAGAAAGGAAAACGGGAAATGAACGACGACAGGAAGGTGTCTGTGATCATTCCGGTATACAATGCAGAAAAATATCTGCGCGATACGTTAAACGATGCAGTCGGACAGACATTGCGTGAGATTGAGATCATCTGTGTGGATGATGGATCTACGGATGGCTCGGCAGGGATTGTGGAAGAGTATGCTGCGAAGGATGAGCGGGTGCATCTGATACGACAGAAAAACCAGTATGCCGGAATGGCGAGAAACAACGGGATTGCCCACGCAGGTGGGGAATACCTAATGTTCTGGGATGCGGATGACCGTTTTGATCCTGCTTTGTTGGAAAAAATGTATACGCGGGTGAAACAGGTACAGGCGGATATCTGTGTCTGCAATGCAAATGTACTTGATGAGGCAACCGGGGATCTGATCCGGGCGGAATCTTATCTGGTGCCTGCATATCTGCAGGGCGCACAGGAATATTCCAGGGAGACGCATCCGGGGTATCTTTTTAATATCGCTACAAATGTGCCCTGGAACAAGCTGTTTCGCGCAAAATTTGTCCGGGAGCATGGACTGCAGTTTGAAAGCCGGTCACGCGCCAATGATGTATATTTTGTGATGATGGCATTTTATCTGGCGAAAAAGATTGCCGTTTTGGACGAGCGCCTGGTGACATATCGCGCTAACAACGAAAGCAGTCTGACGGGGACGCTTTCCCAGACACCGTTCTGTGCAATAGAAGCGTTTGATGCCGTACGGCAGAAGCTTGCAGAGTATGGAGGCATGGACGAGCCGCAGATCCGGCAGAGTTTCGATAACCGTGTCCTGCAGAGCCTTCTTTTCGGACTGCACAAATGCGTGCGGGGAGAAGCCTTTCAGGAAATGTACCAGTATCTGAAAACAGAAGGTTTCGCCAGACTTGGGATCTTTTCAAAAGAGGATTATTATTATTCAGAGGAGGCATACTGCCGCTTCTGCCGGATGCTGCAGGAAGAGCCGCTTGATTATGTACTGCAGTATCATCAGGAGGAGAAGATTAAAAAGCAGATCCATATCCGTGATCTGAAAGAAAAGATCAGAGGATTGCATGGGCGGGTATCCGAGCTGAAAGATATAAATAAGAAGATAAAGGAAGAGAATAAGCAGATGCGCACTGTTCTTAGTTCCCGCTGTGGGAGGCTTGCGCAGAAAGTGTACACATTCCGGAAATCCTCGAAAGAAAAAAGCGGAAGGGTGAATCGATAACATGAAAAAAATGATTGAAGGATTTTTTCACTATTTTTTCTTGCTCAAGGAGCTGGTAAAAAGAGGAATTACCCTTAAATACAGACGGTCTTATCTTGGCATTATCTGGTCGCTTTTAGAGCCATTGCTTACTATGATTGTTCTGACAATAATTTTTGGTACGCTTCTTGGAAGAAGCGGGAAGGACTATCCGGTATATATTCTGTCCGGCAGGCTGCTGTACAGCTTCTTCTCGCAGGGAACTACAAATGCGCTGAAATCTATCCGGGCAAATTCCGGTATGATCAAAAAAGTATATATTCCAAAGTATCTGTATCCGCTTTCAGGAGTGTTGTTTAACTACATCATTTTTCTTATATCGCTGATCGTGCTGGTAGTGGTAGCTCTTGTACTTGGGGTAAAACCAACCATGTATATTTTCCAGGTATTTGTGCCGTTGATCATATTATTTCTGCTAACCTTTGGCATCGGCATGATCCTTGCAACGATAGGTGTTTTTTTCCGCGACATGGAGTATTTGTGGAGTGTTGCCACTATGCTGATCATGTATGCAAGTGCTATTTTCTATTATCCGGAAACAATCCTGGAGGCAAGCACCGGCTGGATATTGCGGTATAATCCGTTGTTCGCGGTGATTTCCAATTTCCGGAGCGCTATATTCGGCGAGCCGATGAATCTGTATTATACTTTTTACTCGCTGGGCTTTGCTGTTATATCGCTGATCATTGGAGTTATAATGTTTTATAAACAACAGGATAAATTTATACTGCATATTTGAGTGGGGCTGTTATGGGAAAAGAAATGTTAAGAGTAGAACATGTCGGGATGAAATTCAATCTCAGCAGAGAGCGTGTGGACACTCTCAAGGAATATGTTCTCAAAAAAATAAAAGGTGAAATTAAATATAATGAATTCTGGGCGCTTAAAGACGTGGATTTTTCTGTGCAAAAGGGAGACCGCGTCGGGATTCTTGGACTAAATGGTGCCGGGAAAAGTACGCTTTTGAAGGTGGTTGCCGGTGTCTTCAAGCCCACGGAGGGGCAGGTGGTTAAACACGGAAAAATTGTCCCGCTCCTGGAACTTGGTGCCGGCTTTGAACCGCAGTATACAGGTGCGGAAAATATCTATTTGTACGGCTCTATGCTTGGTTATTCCAAATCCTTTATTGAAGAAAAATACGATGAGATCGTGGAATTTTCTGAACTGAAGGATTTTATTGATGTCCCGGTGAAAAACTATTCTTCAGGTATGAAAAGTCGTCTCGGTTTTGCCATTGCGACAACAGTAAAACCACAGATTCTGATACTCGATGAGGTATTGTCTGTAGGTGATGCAAAATTCCGCAAGAAGAGCGAAAAGCGTATCATGGATATGTTTGACAGTAATGTTACGGTGCTCTTTGTTTCCCACAACCTCGACCAGGTGCTGCGCGTGTGCAATAAGGCCATTCTGCTTGATCATGGACATCTCATCGCCAAAGGCGATGTGGAAGAGGTGGCGGAGGCCTATCAGGAAATGGTTGGAGATAAATAGATTTATTAGGAGAATAAAAATGGGATGCTGGGGAACGATAAAGGAATTTGTATATAAGTTTGTCCCTGTTGGAAGGGGTTGGCTCAATCAAAAACTACGTCAGCAGGATGAGCGAAATCAGAAACAATTTGCGATACGGTTAGAACAACAGAAAAAGCTCTCTGAGTTGCAAAAAAAGCAGTTGGAGAAGCAGAATGAACTCTATCAATTGTCTTCATTACAATTAGAACAACAGAAAAGGCTCTGCGAACAGCAGAAAAAACAGATGGAGCAAATAGAAAAGCTGTCTGCATCCAATGGAAAACAAATACTTGCGATGGAGCAGAATCTGGAATTATATATAAAGCAGGAGTTTGATAGAAGAAATGAACAGGAGAGAATATTATACAAAACTGACAGATCAAATAAGAAAAGGATCAGCATCAAATGAAAAACAGATGCTTGAACTGGAAAAGAACCTAAAATTTTATATAGAACAGGAGCTATGCAGGAGAGATGAATGGGGCAAGAAAGCTGCTGAGATAAAGAGGATGGCAGAAGGACGTCCTGTCTGGGTGATTAAATGTCCGGCTATGGAAGGAGATGCAAAATACCGGTGGGGTGATTATTATTATGCAATAGCTTTGCAGAAATACCTGGAACGTAAAAATATTTGTGTGATTATAGATACACGGCAGGATTGGGGATGTGAGGAAGGCGCGGATGTTATTCTGGTTTTGCGGGGAAATTATCCATATCGTCCAGATAGGAGAAATGAAAAAGGGCTGTATATTATGTGGAATATCAGTCACCCGGATATGATAACAAAAGAAGAATATGAATTATACGATGTAATCTGTGTGGCCTCACGCTATTATGCAGAACAATTGCGGGCAAAAGTAAAGGTACCGGTAGAGCCTTTATTGCAGTGTACGGATACAGAATTGTTCTGCCCGGGAAAACCGGAAAAACCAGAGTATCGCGATGAATATATTTTTGTTGGAAGTACAAGAGGAGTTGAGAGAAGTTGTGCAGTATGGGCAGTGGAAGCGGGGCTTCCTTTGCACATATGGGGTAGTGGGTGGAACAGTATACTTGCGGATCATAAGGAGATTTTAGAAGCAGCCTTTATAAAAAATGAAGAGCTTCCTGCGTTGTATCGTTCGGCGAAGGTTACACTAAATGATCATTGGAAGGATATGAAGGATTGCCAGTTTATCAATAATCGTATTTTTGATGCATTGGCATGTGGACTGCCGGTTATTTCGGATGGCTGTCCGGAAATGAAGGAAATTTTTCCAGATGCTGTATTGTATTATGAGGCGAAAGAGGAATTTGAAGCATGTGTGAAAAAAATAGAGGAAGATTATGATTCTGTGAAGAAAAAGGTTTCTGAGCAATATGAAATGATAAAGAAAGAGTATTCTTTTGAACGTAGAGCAGAGGAATTGGTGAAAATTGCAGAAAAATATATTCTAATGAAGAAGTGTGAGTAAAAATTTATATTATATATTCTTAAGAGAATATTAGGAAAGCTTAAAGAC
>DKTR01000085.1 GCA_002473385.1 Lachnospiraceae bacterium UBA7225 | reverse complement strand
TCAAATATTGAGATAGGAGAAAAACAACATGAAAAAATGGTTAGCATTCATTCTCTCGGCAGTCATGGCGCTTACACTGGCGGCATGTGGGAGTACGGGCGGAACACAAGCCTCGAATCCGCCCCAAAGCTCCGAAACGGAGAAGGAGACAGAACCAGAATCAGACAACCCTGTGGCGGCTGATGAAGCCACAACTTCAGATTCCGAAGAAGCGCCGGCAGATACAGATAGTGCCGATGCAGAAAACAATATTCTTGTTGTATACTTTTCGTGGTCGGGAAATCTGCATAAAATGGCCGGGTGGATCGCAGATGAAATAGGCGGTGATCTTGTCAGGGTGACGGCGGCGGAAGCCTATCCGGAAGACTACAACGCTACTGCAGACCGCGCAAAGAGTGAACTGGATGACGGCATACGTCCGGAAATAAATGTGGATTTGACAGAGGAACAGTTTGCACAGTATGACACGGTATTTTTCGGTTTCCCGGTATGGTGGTATGACCTGCCAATGCCAATGTGGACGCTTCTCGAAAGCTATGATTTTTCAGACAAAACGGTAATACCGTTCTTCTCCCACGAAGGTTCGTCGAACGGCGCAAATGCACTTCCGACGATTACTGAGCTTGCCGGGAACGCAACTGTCCAGTCCGACGATGCGCTTTCCATCCGCGGCGGCAATGTTGCCGATTCGGAAGAAGATGTACGCGCCTGGGTTAGAGAACTGGAGTATGGGGAATGAAACGGTCAGCGATAGGTTTCATTTTACTGCTTGCGGTCACTGTTCCCCTTTGCTCCTGTGGCAAAGCCGGAACAGAGCAGCCACAGGACAATGCAGGTGATACTTCTTCCGAAATTATATCAGCGGTAACGGATACGCCGCCCATGGCAACAGGCGCGGAAGACAGTTACTATGGCTCATCATCGTTTAAGAAAGCGTATGAAGAATTGTGCGGTTATTACCGGGATGCCGGATTGTCAGAAGATGAGATAAACCGTCTGGCTGTTCGGAGAACATTCCGTTAAGGAGGCGAATAGATGAAAAGAATTGCTATGATTTTGCTGGCTATAGGAATCCTTGCTCTGACAGCCTGTGCGAATCAGGCCGGGAGTGATATTCCTGATACAGAAAACGCAGAGGAACAACCGGCAGTATCGGATATTCCTCAGACTGGCTGGACAGAGGCGGTGCCTGCTGAATACCACTCGAAAGCGAATCATCCTGGGACGGTGGTTACGCTTGATTATGACTCGAAAAACTATTCCGGGGACAGCAAAGATGTTTCCAAAACAACCTATGTGTATTTGCCATACGGCTATGACGAGAATGATACGGAAACAAAATATGACATCATTTATTTTATGCATGGCTTTGGCGGCTATGCGGGTGATTATTTTACCGGCAGCATGACAAATATGCTCGACCATATGATAGAAAATGGCGAGACCAGACCGGTAATTGCAGTTTCGGCTTCCTTTTATAACGAGAACACCGGCACAGACTTTTCATCGTCTGTCCTTGCCCTGCGGCAGTTCCATCAGGAATTCCTGAATGATCTGATGCCTGCGGTGGAGGGGCGGTTCCATACATACGCGGAAGGAACCACTCCCAAAGAGCTGGCGGCCTCCCGTGACCATAGAGCCTTTGGCGGCTTCTCCCTCGGCTCTGTCACAACATGGATGCAGTTCTGCCATAACAGCGACTATATCCGTTATTTTCTCCCTATGAGCGGTTCCTGCTGGTACTACGGCGGCTATGGCGATTTTCAAATTGAGAAGAATGCGGATCATCTTGAACAGCTTATAAAAGACAACAACCTTGATGAAAAAGGATATTTTATTTATTTTGCGGTGGGTACGAATGACAATGTAAAAGGGCAATCGATCGATTTCGCGGATGAACTGTTGGAAAGAAACGATATTTTCACGCCTGACCACTTTGTTTTTTACCAGATGGACGGCGGTTATCACGACCGCACGGCAGTACAGGAATATATCTACAATGCGCTTCCCGAATTTTTCAAAGAAACGGATTCCGCAGAAGGTTCGGAAAGGACGGAGGCGGATGGGGAAGAATATTTTCATACATCTACCAAAATAGATGAGGTTATGGCAGATTCCGCCTTTGACGGTTATGGCAGGCTGATTTTCCCTGTTAATGCAGGTTATTACAGCGGGGATACGCTGGGAGAGCTTCGGCTGACATGGTATAGCCATATTGATCCGGATAAGACGGTAGAGATTGTAAATTACATGAAAAGCAGCGCAGAAGCAGGAAATGTGATTTTTTACGATATCTATACGGATGAAGAAAAAGCGGCTGATCCAGCGAAAGCAGATACGGGGTTATTTTTCTTCAGGGGCGATCCCGGCGCAAGGTTTGCCATCTGCAATGCGGGAGGCGGGTTTGCCTATGTGGGCGCGATGCACGACAGTTTCCCCCATGCGCTGGAATTGTCGAAGAAAGGTTACAATGCTTTTGCGCTGATCTACCGGCCCGGCGCACAGACAGCTTGTGAAGATCTGGCGCAGGCAATCGGGTTTATTTTCGACCACGCTGAGGAACTGGAAGTGGATACCGACTGCTATTCTTTATGGGGCGGCTCCGCAGGCGGCAGGATGACAGCCTATCTGGGTTCCTATGGGACAGAAGCCTTTGGCGCAGGCAGCTACCCCGGACCGGGAACTGCGGTGATTCAATACACCGGTCACAGTGATTATACAGAAAATGATCCGCCTACCTTTATGTGTGTCGGTGAGGATGACGGAATCGCAAGCTGGCGTACTATGGAAAGCAGGGCAAATGCGATGGAATCCCTTGGAATTGATACCGAGTTTCACAAATATCCGGGACTTGGACACGGATTCGGACTTGGGACGGGAACAGCCGCCGAGGGATGGTTCGACGATGCCGTAGCCTTTTGGGAAAAGCAGATGAAAGGAAGGGATGAAATGTGAAATTTAGAGTTGTACGATTCAAAAAAACGGGAATTCTTTTCTGTGCGGTTTGCCTGCTTGCGGGAAGCCTCTGTTCCTGCGGTGTATCGTCGTCAGATGTTTTGGCTGCTCCATCCGAGCCGGCAGAGAAGGAATCGGATGCTGTCCAGATAAGCAGGGAGAATCCGGCAGACACTTCACAGGGCAGTCATTTAAGCGGCGTTGTTCCTGCGGAACTTGAATATATTCCTGACGGGTATACGAGTCCTGCGGAACATGCCGGTACACTCAATAAGATAACCTATGACACATGGGAGTCTTTTACTTACGAACAGCACTCACAAAAGCTGACAAAAGAAGCATGGGTGTATCTGCCTTACGGCTATACGGAGGAGCAGAAGTATAATGTCATGTATTTAAGCCACGGCGGATGGAGCAATGAAAACACAATCATGGGAACAGACACGAATCCGCGCTCCTTTAAGTATGTGATTGACCATGCCATAGAGGACGAGAAAATCCAGCCGTTAATTATTGTGCTCCCAACCTACAACAATACAAGCGGAAGCGACAGTGGGGATTACGGTCTTGCCCTGCAGCTCACAGACCAGTTTCATAACGAGCTGGTAAATGATCTGATTCCTGCGGTTGAAAGTAAATACAGCACCTATGCGGAGGACATAACACCGGAGGGGCTGGCGGCTTCCCGCGACCATCGCGGATTCGGCGGTTTCTCTATGGGATCGGTCAATACATGGTGTACCTTCCGTTACTGTCTCGATTACTTCCGCTATTTTATGCCCATGAGCGGGAGCTATGGGATAGACGGTGGGGAAATGGCGGCTATGGTTCAGGAATCCGGGCATACGGCAGAAGATTTCTTTATCTTTTCTGCATCCGGGACAAGTGATTTTGCATACAGCGCTTTTCGGTCGCAAATCCTGTCAATGGCAAATGATTCAGACGGCTTTTTCCGCATGGGATAGGCGGAGGAGGACGGTAATCTCTCATTTTTAGAGAGGGAGGGATATTCCCATGATGCGGCAGCCTGCGATGAATATACCTATAACGGTCTGTGTTTTTTCTGGAATGGAGATTAGAAGATACCTATGGATGAAAACAGCATTTGTTTATGAGAGATACTTTATTTATAGAAAGGAATTATAGCAATGAGAAAGAATTTTGGAGCAAAACCACTTTTATACCCGCAGCCAGTTATGATTATCGGCACGTATGATGAAAACGGAAAAGCAAACGCCATGAACGCCGCATGGGGCGGCATTGTCGGGATGAATGAGATCATCGTTGATCTGAGTAGCCATAAGACAACAGATAATTTGAAAAAAACAAAAGCATTTACAGTGAGCGTGGCGGATACGACGCATATGATAGCCTGTGATTATGTGGGCGTGGTTTCTGCAAACAATGAGCCGGACAAGATGGAAAAAGCGGGATTTACAACAACGAAAAGTGAGTTTGTCAATGCACCTGTGATCAACGAGCTTCCGCTTGTGCTGGAATGTGTCCTGACGCAGATCATTGACGACAGCAAGTTCATTGGTGAAATTAAGAATGTCAGCGCAGATGAAAGTATACTCGGAGAGGACGGGGAGATCGACCTGGATAAGTTCCATCCCATTACCTACGATACAGTGCATCACGGATATTATGAACTTGGAAAGCGCGTTGGAAATGCGTTTCAGGACGGTATGCAGTTGAAGTAAAAACGCTATGAAAGGAATAGGACGAACATGAAAAAGCATATCGCAGTTTTGTTATCGTTGCTACTCGCCGTTGGTATGACAGCCTGCGGCGGCAGTAACACAGATTCAACAAGTAAGTCCTCCGGTTCCGCAGGAACATCGGAATAGGTACAAAGTCCTTCAGAGGAGGAGACACGGGAAAATGCGGACAGCGAATCAGTGCAGGATGACGGAAAGGCATTGGTAGCCTACTTTGCGTACAGTGAGAATGTAGGGGATACCAGCAGTATGGAGATAGACGCGATCACTTCTGCAAGTCTGAATCGGGAAACAAGCAATACGGAGGGCAATCTGCAAGTCATGGCACAGGTAATTGAAGAAAAGAAAGCCGCCGATGTTTTTCATATCCAGATGACCGAGCCGTACCCGATGGATTATTCAACGATGCTTCCCATATCCGTAGAGCAGATGCAAAATGAGGACTGGCCGGCTTTGCAGAGTAAAATTGAAAATCTGGAGGAATATGATGTGATTTATATTGGCGTTCCCGTGTGGAATTCTGTGCTGCCTCCGGCGATGAATACATTTTTTGCGGAAAACGATCTGTCGGGAAAAACGATTGTACCTTTTGGAATTCATCTCGGTAGCCGTTTCGGAAGAATGATTGAACAGATGAAGGAACTTGCGCCAGGTGCAACGGTTACGGACGGTTTTACAATCAATGCAGAAACAGACAATGATGAGGTAAAGACCGAGTTTGGGGAATGGCTGGATGCGTTGGTATTGAATCCGTAAAGCAAATATTCACATGACTTTTGGAAAGGGGGCGGTATGTATGAGACCAAGGGCAAAAGTTAAGATAGCTGTGGATATCTCCATGACGATTGCATTGCTCCTGCTTATGACCTATGAGATGGTCGGTCAGGCAGCGCACGAGTGGATTGGCATCGGAATGTTGCTGCTCTTTGTACTACACCATATCTTGAATGGGAAATGGAGCAAAAACCTTCTGAAAGGTAAATACACGAGTGTACGGCTTATGCAGACTCTCCTTGTTATATGTGTTCTGCTCTCAATGCTTGGCTCCATGATCAGCGGTGTCATTCTTTCGCGCCATGCGCTGTCTTTTCTGCCAATTCATAGCGGCCGTGCATTTGCAAGAACTCTGCATATGATTTCAGCCTATTGGGGCTTTGTGTTTATGAGCCTGCATCTCGGTTTCCACTGGAGCATGATGATGGGAATGGCGGGAAAGCTCGTTAAAAAGCCGTCCGGTGTCCGCAAATGGTTACTTCGTGCCATAGCTATACTGATTGCAGGCTATGGTATGTATGCGTTTATGAAACGGGATGTTGGCAGTTATATGCTGCTCCGCAGTCAGTTTGTATTTTTTGATTTTGAAGAACCGATTGCTTTATTCATGCTTGATTATATGACGATTGCCGCCCTGTTTGTCTGCGCAGGACATTATATGCGGCAGCTTGTACGGAGAAAAAAGGGTGATGAGAAATAGAATGTTACGACAAAAAATCAGAATGGAAGGATGGGATCAAATGAAAAAAAGAATTTTGGCAATGGCTTTGTTTCTTATTGTTTCTGTTGTCTGTCTTGTGGGCTGTGGGAACCAGACGGAATCGGAGCAGAATACAGACAGCAATGCAAATTCCATAGTAAACGACTCGGAAAGCAATGCATCACAGGATAGTGAGGAAAGTAATGTGCCACAGGGCGGTGAGGACAGCAGTATAAATGAATCGGATAACGCACAGCCGTCAGGGGATATTTCGGTTGTCTATTTCACATCGGATATTAGCCCGGAAGGACTTGCTGCCGTATATGAAAAATTAGATTGGAATCCAACAGGCAAGGTGGCAGTCAAGCTCAGCACCGGCGAGCCGCCTGCCAGTAATTATCTGCGTCCTGAACTGATTAAGGACTTGGTGCAGGCGGTAGACGGAACGATTGTGGAATGCAATACCGCCTATGGTGGTTCCCGTTCTTCCACGGCGATGCACTATCAGGTGGCGGAGGATCATGGTTTTACGGAGATTGCCGATTTCCAGATTCTTGACGAAAACGGCTCTATGTCCCTGCCGGTGAACGGAGGGACTGTACTGACGGAAAATTATGTAGGGGAGCATTTTGCCGACTATGATTCCTATTTGGTGCTATCCCACTTTAAGGGACACGCAATGGCGGGTTTTGGCGGAGCCATCAAGAATATTTCCATAGGACTTGGTTCTTCTGAAGGTAAATGCTGGATTCATTCCGGCGGGAATAGCCTTACCAATCCCTGGGGCGGTGACCAGACTGCCTTTACGGAATCTATGGCCGAGGCAGGGAAATCTGTTTCAGATTATCTTGGAAATGGTGAGCAGATTGTTTATATCAATGTTATGAATCGGCTGTCTATTGACTGCGACTGTGACGGCAAACCGTGAGAGGGAGTAAACAAGAAAGCTAAAACCATTGAAAATAAGGCTTTTCCCGGAAAGGGAAAGCTGATGGTAAAAATTTTATTAGGTGGTAGCCCTTGCACATATTGGAGCGTTGCAAGGAAAAGCGGCAGGGAAAAACAGCCGTCCGGCATGGGTTGGGAATTGTTTTTGAATTATAAAATTGCAATGGAGAAATTCAAGCCGGATTTCTTTCTTTACGAAAACAACGAAAGCGCGGCAGATCCGATCAAGACGCAAATTGCGGAAGAACTGGGGGTTCCTCTTTTTCATGGGGATAGTTCGCTTGTGTCGGCGCAGATGCGGCGCCGTATTTATGCGTTTAACTGGCAATGTGAGCCGCCAGAGGACAGGGGGATCACGTTAAAAGACATAATCCGTACAAGGGGGTACTGGAAAGATTTTCAGTCTGACCGTTACCCGGTCGGCATGGGGTACAGGAACCGGCGGGAAGCCGACGGGAAACTATACCGGAGATTTGAAACATCCGGAGCGGAAAAGGCAAACGCATTGACAACCGTTAAAACGGACAGCATGATCATAGAGCCATATATACATCAAAATGCAAGCCTTTACAAAGAAAAGGAATTTTTCATTGTCCAAAATGGAACATACCGGCATAAAGGGAGAATATACAATATTTCCCTTCCGGATGGGGATTATATTTTCCGGCATTACACGCAGACGGAAGCGGAACGGCTTCAGACGTTGCCGGACGGTTACACGGCGGTGGCATCCGAAACAGCAGCAAGAAAGGCCCTGGGGAACGGCTGGACGGCCGATCTAATCATCCACATACTGAAGGCGGGGCTTGCCGGTGTTGACCG
>DKTR01000060.1:17856-23022 GCA_002473385.1 Lachnospiraceae bacterium UBA7225 | reverse complement strand
ATTATAACAGAACGGACAGACATTTTTTACTGTAAAAAACTTCTGCTTCCGGTCCTTCAGATAAAGCAGTGACGGCTTCTTTGTGCAGCCGGTACTGTTTTTCCTCTGGCACTGTGCGGAAATCATCAGCGGCTGATAGCCATACACGATCAGCTCACTTCCTTCGCAGCCGCGGTTCGCCAGCTCCCTGCGGTTCAGCTCCACCGGAGCTGTGTCGTAAGCAAGCTGTGCTTCCTTCCAGAAAAGCCGCGCCTCCCGGTTCCAGGTGTAAAGACCACTGTCCGCCGCCATCTCCTTAGGATAAGCGTGCTCTTTTAAAAAGACATATTCCTCCTGGCTGCGGATCAGAACGCCGTCGTACGCCGCCAGCGTTTCCATTGACCGCTCATCCTGGTAATAATCCTGCGCCTGCGCCCGGAAAATCCATGGCATAATATAAATGCACCGTTTTCCGGATTTATGACAGAGTGTGATCCATTTCTGCGAATCCGCAAGAAATGCCTCCCTGTCGGAAAACGCTCCGCAATCCAGATAGATTGCATCCATCTCCGGCACCGCACAGAGCCGCTTCACGCAGGCAGTGTCCTCCACCGAAGCAGACATACGCATCGTTCTTTCGCCAGATGTTCCCGCAGCGGCTGCGCCTTCTGCGACAGTGCCTGTTGTCCCGGCAGCTATGCCCTCTGCCGTTTCCGCAGCGGCCGGTCTGCGATATATTCCGTCAGAGCGCCGGTAATCTGCCTGTATATCCTCTTTTAATGCCGCAATGGCCTTCCGGCGCAGCTCATTCAGCGCCTGCATCGGCATAAACAGATCATCCTCCGCATCAATGTCCAGATTTTCAAAGGCAAATCCGCTGCCGCCGGTCTTTCGTATCTGCTTTTCAAGATCTGCCGCCGTGAGTGGACGGTTCTGCGCCTTTTGCGGCTGCATTCCCTCTGCCATAACAGTATGTCCGTTAAAGGATAAGCTTAGTATAGCAGGTTTTCGTTTCGAAAGTATTAATTTCCCATTAATTTTTTCCGGATAATCCGTATCGAGATACTGCCGCTTCAGCTCCTCCAGTAAATCTCCATTATCTGTGCAGTAATTTGACTGCTCAGGCGACATCATAGAAGGACCATTATGGCGGCGGTAATAGCCATCAGAAAATCCGCCGCGGCTGTATAGTTCCAGCAGCTCCTGAAGATCTTTGCTGCTCACCTGAAATTTTTTCTGCGGATTTTCCAGATAATAGTCAAGATAGCGGCGATAAATCCGCACCACACCTGCCGCATACTCCGGACGCTTCATCCGCCCCTCGATCTTCATGGAATAAACACCGCTTTTCATAATCTCCGGGAGCAGTTCCAGCGTACAGATATCCTTCGGGCTGAGCAGATACTGCTTTCCATTTTTGTTTAACCGTTTTCCATTCTCATACAGATCGTAGGGAAGTCTGCAGGGCTGCGCGCATCTTCCGCGGTTGCCGCTCCTTCCGCCGATCATGCTGCTTAAAAGACACTGTCCGGAGTAGCAGAAACAGAGCGCACCATGAATAAAGCTTTCAATTTCAATATCCGCGCTCTCATGGATGCTGCAGATCTCCTCCAGGGACAGCTCGCGTGCCGTCACGATCCGCGACGCTCCCAGCTCCTTCAGAAAACGGGCGCCGTATGGTCCGGTAATACCCATCTGGGTGCTGGCATGAATGTCAAGTCCCGGGAAAACATCACGGATATAGCGGAGTACACCAAAATCCTGCACGATCACCGCGTCCAGACCTTCTCGGTAATATGGATTCAGATAGTCATACAATTCCTCCAGTTCAGCATCCTTCAGAAGCGTATTCACCGTCAGATATAATTTACGCTTTTTTTCATGTACGTAATCAATGGCGCGTTTTAAAAGATCCTCATCAGGATTTTCTGCATAGGCGCGCGCGCCAAAACGGCTGCCGCCGATATAAACGGCATCTGCACCCGCTGCGATCGCCGCCTTCATGCTTTCATAAGACCCGGCCGGAGCCAGCAGTTCTGCTTCCATAAAAGTCCTCCTGTGAAAAGAGAATCTCGCTTGCGAGATTCTCATAATCCATTACTGTTTCTTCAATTCATCCAGCTTTCTCTGCATGTCCATCAGATTATGCTTGAGGTCAAAGATTTCTTTATCCCTGGCAGCTATATGATCCTCCAGAATCTCTACCTGCTTCTTTGCTTTAAAGTAGTCGTCTGCAATATTAAGCTGCATTAAAATATTTTTGCGGTCGTCAGACTGCCTGCGGTAGCTGTCCAGCTTTTTGAACTCCGCCAGCTTGCTGTTGATATAATAGGAAACTCTCTGTATATATTCTTCGCTCTCGTAGCCGCTGATCATTAGAATTTTTCCGTCGATCACAACCTGTATCTGGTTCTTTTTTGACATGCCGTTTCCTCCCGATGGTATCTTCGAAATCAGATTTCTGATTTTTATCGTAGTCTGGTTACAGTATACCCGACTTTTCTTATAATTGCAAGTTCAGGTGATGATAAGCTTTTTCTGTCGCCACACGTCCCCGCGGCGTACGGTTGATAAAGCCATTTTTCAGCAAAAACGGCTCATAGACATCCTCGATCGTGCCGGCATCCTCCCCAATTGTCGCCGCCAGCGTATCCAGACCGACCGGTCCGCCGGAGAATTTTTCAATCAGCGTCTGCAGCAGGTTGCGGTCTGTCACATCCAGCCCGTATCTGTCTACCTCCAGAAGATCCAGTGCGAAGCTTGCAATTTCTTTTGTGATATTTCCGTCGTATTTTACCTGTGCAAAGTCACGCACGCGCTTTAGCAGGCGGTTGGCAAGCCGCGGCGTTCCCCGTGAACGCTTTGCAAGCTCTGCGGCTCCCTCCGGATCGATCTTTACACCAAGCACCCCCGCCGAGTGACAGATAATCGTAGAAAGCTCCTCCACCGTATAAAACTCCAGATGATGGATAACACCGAAACGGTCACGCAAAGGCGCTGTCAAAAGACCGGCGCGGGTGGTCGCTCCCACCAGCGTAAAACGCGGAAGCTCCAGTCGTATTGAGCGCGCCGTCGCCCCTTTGCCGATCATAATATCGATTGCGTAGTCCTCCATCGCCGGATAAAGCACTTCCTCCACCTGACGGTTGAGACGATGGATCTCATCCACAAAGAGGACATCCCCTTCCTGCAGATTGTTGAGAATTGCCGCCATCTCTCCTGGCTTTTCGATCGCCGGACCGGAAGTCACCTTCATGTTTACCCCCATCTCATTGGCGATAATCCCGGCAAGTGTCGTCTTTCCAAGTCCCGGCGGTCCGTAAAACAGCACATGATCCAGAGAATCCCCCCGCTGCTTTGCCGCTTCGATATAGATTTTCAGATTTTGTTTTGCCTTTTCCTGCCCGATGTATTCGTCCAGTGTTTTCGGACGGAGGCTTGGCTCCACCCGTACATCCTCCTCCATTACCTCGGTTTCTATAATCCGTTTTTTCATGCTGTTCTCCTACTTAAAACGAAATATACTTCAGTGCCGCCTTCAGAATATCTTCCGTACTCATATCCGCTGTGACATGCGCCGCCTTCACAGCCTTCAGCGCATCGCTTCCGGAATACCCAAGCGCCACCAGCGCCTGCACGGCCTCACCCTGGTTGTCATTTGGCGCAGCGGAAATTACCCCGGTATTTTCTGCCAGCTTCTGCTCAAAGGCATCCTGCAGGCTGAATTTGTCCTTCAATTCCAATATCAGCTTCTGCGCCGTTTTCTTTCCAATGCCCGGTGCAGCAGAAATTGCCTTTATATCATCCGCAAGCACGGCAAACCGCAGATCGTTTGCGGAAATGGCTGTCAGAACTCCCAGCGCAGCCTTCGGACCGATTCCGTTCACCTTCAGTAGCAGCCGGAAAACCTCCAGATCGTCCTTTGATAGGAATCCGTAAAGCTGAATGGCATCCTCCCGCACATCCATGTACGTGTATAGAAGCACCTCCATGCCGCTGCGCACCAGCTGTCCGCCATCTCTTCCTGTAATATATATATTGAATCCAATGCCATTATTTTCAATAACGGCGACATTTTCCTTCGCCTCTACCAGCGTTCCCTTTACAAATGCAATCATGATTTTCCCCGGCAGGCGCCGCATGTACAGTCGATCTCTGTCAGAGATGTCATGCAATCCGCCTGCTCCCTTTCTTTCCATTCTGCCAGATAGCCGCAGCCATTTTTTACCTGATAATCATAATATTCTCTCTGTGGAACCGCCAGTGCCGCCAGCACGCTCATAATAGTGCCGCCGTGCACCACACAGGCAATTTCCCGGCAGCCCTTTTTTGCCGCCTCCGCAAGCATGCCGCGAAATGCCTGCACGCACCGCTCCTGGAATGCCTCCCGGCTCTCGCCGCCGGGAAACGGAAGATTTCCGCCGCTGTCGATCCACGCCTGGTAATCTGTATTTCCGGACAGCTCCAGATAATTTTTATTCTCAAAACTGCCAAAATCGCACTCCCGGAAATCCTCCACAATTATTTGCGGTATTCCCGGGAAAAGAAGCTCTGCCGTCTGCCGGCAGCGAAGCAGAGGACTGACATAAAGCGCGTCCGGCACGGCATAACACCCGCTCAAAAGCTCTGCCCTTCCCTCCCCGCAGAGTGGCTCGTCTGTTCTTCCAATATAGCGTCCTTTTAGATTTCCCGCTGTCTTTCCATGACGGATCATATAGATTTTCATTTTTATTCTCCGCTTTCCTTGATTATCACCGGAATGCCTGCCGCCACGCGCACTACCGTATCTGAATTTTCCGCGATCTGACAGCAGATACGCCCTGTCAGCTCCCGCCAGGCTCTCTCCCGGGCATCTATAGGCACCACACCGTATCCGATCTCATTTGATACGATACATACTTGCGGATTTCTGCTGGCCAGCTCCTGCGGCAGCAGCTCCAGACGGCTGTGAGCCTGCATCTTTGCCAGATTCTGCATTCCAGTCTCTTTCTTTTCTCCCGGATGCTCCGGCTCCTGCATACAACGCCGGATAAATTCCTGAAAATCTGAAATTGCCCGGCAGACAAAAATATCATCAAACATACATACTTTCCCATCCGCAAAGTCGGACGGACAAAGCCCGAAGAGCCTGCATGCCGCTTCTTTTTTCCCCTGAAAGCTTCCGCCGATTACAAGTTTCATCGCTAT
>DKTR01000060.1:0-17648 GCA_002473385.1 Lachnospiraceae bacterium UBA7225 | reverse complement strand
TACAAGTTTCATCGCTATTCTCCTAACCTATCCATTTTCCAACGGTCACCACTGCAGCCGCCATTGCCAGTTCACAGACCTGCAGAAAAAATCCTGCCAGATCCCCGGTCGTTCCGCCAAATTTCCGGTATGACATCCACCGGTAATATCCAAATGCCGCCAACGCCGCCGCAAAACCGGCCGCGCCGCGCAGACCGCAGACCACAATCATCAGCAGCAGACACACAGCGATATAACAGACCATCGTAATACCGACTGTTTTCTTCTGCGCAGCATCGGAAAAAGCATGCACCAGCCCGCTGTTTTTTGCCTTTTTAAAAGTGACAACCGACAGGGCGCTCAGTGCGCGCGACAACACGAAGCCAATTGCCAGCACCCGCATATCTGCCATCGTGGCTTCACTGTATACACCGAATGCCAGAACAAAATAACATATCCCCATAAGGATCGCAAACGCACCGGAATGAGAATCCTTGAGAATCTCCAGCTTTTCCTCCACCGGCTTATAGGAATTGATTGCATCCGAGGTATCCAGAAAGCCGTCCATATGAATGCCGCCTGTCACGAGCACCGGAATCAGAATCAGCACTGCCGTCCGGAAATTTCCTTCCCCTGCGAGATAACTGCCGTACTGCCGCCACAGCAGCATCAGCCCGCCAATCACAATGCCGATCAGCGGAAAGAAGCAGAACATATAGCGCATCCGCTCCTTTGTCCACTCCATGCGCGGCATCGGAATACGCGAATACATCGAAAACGCAATTACAAATGCACCAATCAGATTCATCGTTTCATATCCTCACTTTGCTTTAAGATCACCGGAATGCCATACACAACCTCCACTGCGCAGTCTGCCGCGCACACCATGGCGCAGTTGATATTTCCCAGACACTCCAGATACTGCATCGTCCACGCATCAGACACAGCTCCATCTGAAAACACCTCATTTGTGACAACGATCAGGTTGGCGCACTGCCTCCTGACTGCCTCAATCCCTGCCATAATCTTTTCGGCAGTCTCCTGCGGCGTATGCACTCTGCCGTCAAAAAACTCATTTGCTGCCAGATTTGACATACACTCCAAAAGTACTGTACTCCCCGGCTCCAGAGAAACTGTCTCCAGGTTCACCGGGCATTCCAGCGTCTGAAACTGCCTGCCTGCACGCATCCTGCGATGCCTTTCGATGCGCCTGCGGCTTTCCTCATCCTCGCACCGCATGGTGGCTATATAATAGCGCTTCTGCTCTCCCAGCTCTGTCACCTGCTGCTCCGCCCAGGCGGATTTTCCGCTGCCGCTGCCTCCCGTAACTACCATAAACATTACGCTCATCTCCCTGCCTGCTATGTAAGCATCTGGTAGGCCTCCATAGAAATATCGTCAAAAGTACTCATTTTCTGATAAACCTCACATGCCATGTCCAGCACAGGGAACAGCGTAACGGCTCCGGTTCCTTCGCCGAGACACATATTGCAATGCAGCGCCGCATCAAGGGCAAGCGCATCAAGAACAAGCTCTGCAGCCGGCTCCTTCGACACATGGGAAGCAAGCATAAAGTCCCTGCACTGCGGACAGATCTGCACCGCTGTCAGTGCAGCTACCGAGGAAATGAAACCATCGATTACAACCGGCACACGGTACTTCGCTCCGCCAAGAAATACTCCGGCAAGCCCGGCGATGTCCAGACCGCCGAGCGCCGCCAACACGTCCACTGCATCCCGGCATTTCGGCAGATGCAGCGCCAGTGCCGTTTTGATCACCTGTATTTTCTTTTCCAGCCCGGCGCTTGTCAGTCCTGCTCCGCGCCCGGTCATTTTTTCCGGCTCCTCATGCAGGAAAGCGCACGCCAGCGCACTGCTGGTCGTCGTGTTTCCAATTCCCATCTCTCCTGTAGCAAGAATCTGATAACCTTTCGCAGCCAGCTCTCCGACCAGATCGCAGCCGGTCTTTAATGCCTGCAGTGCCTGCTCCCGCGTCATTGCCCATTCCTTTGCCATATTTTTTGTTCCATATGCAATCTTCCGGTTTAAAGCGCAGGTATCTGTCGCCACCCCGATATCAACCGGGAAAATGTCTGCCCCCGCCTTTTTACAGAGCACGGCCGCCGTCGCCTGCCCGGAAAGGAAATTGTCCGTTACCAGAGCCGTAACCTCCTGTCCGGTCTGGGTAACGCCTTCCTCTACTACGCCGTTATCGGCACACATTACAATCAGTCCCTTTTTGTCCAGCGAGATGCGGGCGCTGCCGCTGATCCCGGCAATATGTATCAGATACTCCTCCAACATGCCAAGGCTGCGCAGCGGCTTTGCAATACTATCCCATTTTCTCCGGCAAAGCTCCATCGCGGCCTCATCCAGCTGCTCTGCTCTATATTCTTCTAACCATTCTCTCATTATAATACGCCTGTTTTCCTTTCTCCCAGATTCTGATCTAATTATGATACCTTCGGGTTCCAAGGTGATGCTTTTTCACGCAAGTGTGAAACACATGATCTTTTGACCCTGGCATCATTCATTATAAAAAATACGGTAAATCGTGTCAACCAAAGAATAACATGCAAAGCTTTTTTATCTCACAGGAAATTCCTGCAGATTTCCTATGAGACAAAAAAGCAGCCAGAATATCAGGCGCATGCCCAATATTCTGACCGTCCGTTCCCCTTTACATTACAGCCTGGATACTGCCATCGTATATTCTGCAGAATAGCGTGTTTTATATGCCGGGTACTGCTTCATACGATAGGTGTACAGTTTTTTAAGAAACATCTTGTCCGTCATGGCATCGGTAACTTTAATTGCCTTAACAGCATTTACCGCCGATGTCTGCCCATGCTGGATAGAATAACTGTACACTGCACCTTTTACTATGTCGGAGCGCATGGCGAGGTTGATACCGGCTCCCGCCAGTGTTGATTCTACCGGATCATAATAGTTTACCTTAGCGAACTTATCCTGCAGCTCCGAAAACAGCCCCGGATTTCTCGCATAAATGGTATTCCATGCCTTGTAGAATTTTTTGTTGCCTTTTAGCTTCGTTCCGTCTGTCAGACCGGCGTAAACCTTAAACTCCGCGCAAAGCGATGCATTCTGTGAATACGCATACTTCACAAACGGAAGCAGCGCATAGCGGTAATCGAACTGATAAGCGCCGCAGGCATTGCCATTATCTCCGCCTGTCTGATTGTACGCCAGCGAGCCTGATTCAAATGTGAGGAAAAACAGCATCTTGGCAGATGGTGTATGCGTGGTATCCGGTACCAGCGTACATTCCCCATTCGCATCCACTATGTACTTCCGTCCCTTATAAGTAACCGTTTTGCTTGTCACCATAACGCCGGTACCCGGTTTAAAGCAATAAAGCTTTCCGTCAACCGGATAAATGCCATACACACGCTCACCGGTACTTATGGAAAGATAATAGGTCTTCCCTTTAAGCTTCAGCCAGCCGGTTTTCCTATAATCATCAAAATAATACCACTTGCCGTCAATCTTCTGCCAGCCTTTCTGCATCACGCCCTTGCTGTCGAAGCAATACGACTTTCCATTGCCAAGCTTATGGACGCCATTTGCGAGGGCAAGACCATTATGGCTTTTCTGGAAGTAATACTTTTTGCCATTGATCGTTTTCCACCCATACTGGCATACGCCGTTGGAAGCAAAATAGTGGTAACCGTCCGGCATCTTCCGCAGTCCCGTCAGACGATAGCCATATTTATTTACATAATATTTTCCAATCAGCGGAACCGTAATCCACCTTGATTTCAGCATAACCCCGGCAGACGTATAGTAATAGTATTTCTTGCCGATCTTCTGCCAGCCAGCTTTGAAATTGTTTACCAGGTGCCCGTCATCCCGCACAAAAACGCGCTTCACCACGCCGCTTACTTTCTTTTTCACCCATTTATTGCGGTCCATGTACCCGTTGCTGTTCAGGTGGCGGTCACCCACCCAACGGTTTTTCACCAGCGTTTTTCCATTTTTATAACACTGCATGTCCCCGTTTTTGCCGACTGATACCCAATTATAAGAAGCTGCCTTCGCGCTAAGCGGCACCCCTGCCATCAGCAAAAACGCAAATAACATTACAACGACATACAATCCTCTTTTTTTCATGTAGATACTCCCTCCTTAGCTAAACCAGTGATCTCCTATTTTCAGCTTTCCATAGTAGATGTTAAAGAAATAATAGCCCTTCAGCTTCGATCCCTCTGTAAGCACTTCGGTTGCTGCCTTTACGCATTCCTTCTGGATGCTCTTCTTGCTATAGTAGAGCTGCGTAAGCGTTCCGTTCATGGCAGGTGTAAACTGACCGCTCTGGTAGATCACACTCTTCAGGGTATCCGGGAATCTCTTGCTCTCCAGACGGTTAATCACTACGCTTGCCACCGCAACCTTTCCGCGGTAGGACTGGTTGCCCGCCTCCAGGTAGGTAATAGCTGCAAGAAGACGGATTTCCGCTTCCGTAGGCGGATTTTTCGGATTCTTATTTCCCTTTGTAATAGTCCCGTTCTCATCCACATAGCTTTTATTACTGCCGCTGCCGATCCACTGACTGACTGCCATCACGCCGTCCGCGCCGTAATAGTGTTTTTCATACCATTGGCTGACTACTTTCCCGGATGACCGGAGGCAGCAGTAGGTTTTTTGACCGACTGTAAATACGCCGTATTTCGCCTTTCCGTTGCTCCCATAGTAATATTTCCCCACCCAGCGGCTTTTCACCATCTCGCCATCGGAATTATAATAATAATCTCCCACACGCTTTTTTGTAACGCGCCCGGTAGTTTTTGTACAATAGTACGTTTTTCCGTTCACTTTGAATTTTCCGGTCTTCATTTTGCCGTTGGCTCCGAAATAAAAATAACATTTCTTTATCCTTACCCAGCGGTCCGTTACCATAACACCGTTTTTGTTGTAGTAATAATTTCCGACCAGCTTGCTGCATACCCTTCCAGTCGAACGTTTTACATAATAATACTGGCCGCCCACTGAAAAGCGCCCCGTCTTCAAATATCCCTTTTTGTCAAAGTAGTACCATTTCCCGCCAATCTTTTTCCAGCTGCTTTTCACATAGGTTTTCTGTTTTGTGTCGTAATATTTTGTCTTTCCTCCGGACTGTTTCCACCCCGCACTGCACACCGCGGAAAAAGACAATACACACAGAAAAACTGTCAGCAAAAAAAACACTGTCCGTTTCTTTTTCATAACTGCTTTGTGAATCCTCTCCCATTTATTTTCTTACAAAACTATTAAATATTATTTTTTACTATAACATTTTTCCTTTGTTTTGTCAACTTTTCGCAATACTTTCTCTATATTGCACAAAAATAAAGAAGCATTTCACACAAAAAAAGCGGTATGACCGCCTTTTTTGTGTGAAAACAGCAAATTCTTCTTTTTTCGTCATATGATGATACAGATAAATCCGCCGCTATTCTCATTGACGATCCGCTGCATAACCTGCTGCAGCTTCTGTCTGCCCTCCTCGGTAATCTGCGAGAGCTTACTGCGGATACCATCCTCTGTCATCTGCTCAATAGATTTTCCAAAAATGTTTGTCTCCCAGATACCTTCTCCGCTCTGCTCTGATTCCTTAATATAAGAAATCAGATCCTCCGCCTGCTGTTCGCTTCCGACAATTGGAGAAATCTCGGTCTCGATTTCCGCGCGGATCAAATGAATGGATGGACTGACCGCTTTTAGCTTCACGCCGAATTTACTGCCCTGACGGATGACTACCGGCTCCTCCATGCGGATTTCGCTCTGCCGCGGTGTAATTACCCCATACCCGGTGCTGCGCACAGATGCCAGTGCTTCCTGCGCCTGCTCATATTCTGCTTTCAGCGCAGACAGTTCCTTCACCATGGAGATGAGCTGATATTCACCCTCAATCTCTACCCCGGCAAGCTCACTCAGCATCCGGTAGTACCAGGCATCGTCCACATCCACCCGGATCTGTGCGCTGCCCTCCGCTTCCCCGCCGCTCTCTATACCCGCTTTCTCCACGAATTCCAGCGTCCGTATTTTTGCTATTCCCTCTGTACCCAGTACATCATCTGCAAGATTTTCCTGCATCAGCTCTTTTGTAATATTGACAAGCCCTTCCTTTACCGGATGCTCCGGCGGAAGCATCTCCACCCATTTGGGTATGTACAATTCCAATCGGTTCAGATTCAAAAAAATACCCCCTTACCTGTACTGTTCCAGTATATGTAAGGGAGTATAAAACTATGACAACGATCAGCCTTCCACAAACAACGGCGTCGAATAATAACGGTCGCCGGAATCCGGAAGAAGTGCAACGATTGTCTTTCCTTTATTTTCCGGTCGTTTCGCTAGCTGAAGCGCCGCATAAAGCGCTGCCCCGGAGGAAATGCCTGTCAGAACGCCCTCGCATCTTCCAAGCTCCTTTGCCGCTGCAAAGGCATCATCATTTTCTACCTTCACGATCTCGTCGTAAATTGCTGTGTTCAGCACATCCGGTACAAATCCAGCGCCGATGCCCTGGATCTTATGCGGCCCGCTCCTGCCATCAGAGAGCACTGGCGAAGAAGCCGGTTCCACTGCCACCACCTTTACCTGCGGATTGCGGCTCTTTAAATATTCGCCGACCCCGGTAATTGTGCCGCCGGTGCCAACACCCGCCACAAAGACATCCACCGCACCATCCGTATCGTTCCAGATCTCCGGTCCTGTAGTTTCCCTGTGTATCTGCGGATTTGCCGGATTCACAAACTGTCCGGGAATAAAGCTGTTCTCTATTTCAGCTGCCAGCGCCTCTGCCTTCTCAATGGCGCCCGTCATACCCTTTGAGCCCTCTGTAAGCACGATTTCCGCCCCATAGGCTTTCAGAATATTTCTGCGTTCTACGCTCATCGTTTCCGGCATGGTAAGGATGATGCGATAACCCTTCACCGCCGCGATTGCTGCCAGTCCAATACCGGTATTTCCTGATGTCGGCTCAATAATCACTGCGCCCGGCTTCAGTTTTCCCTCTGCCTCCGCCGTCTCAATCATTGCCTTTGCCACGCGGTCCTTCACGCTGCCTGCCGGATTAAAATACTCCGGTTTCACCAGAAGACGTGCTTCAAGCTGATGCCTTTTCTCCAGATTTACTGCTTCCACCAGCGGCGTGCCGCCGATCAGTCCAGGCATTCCTTTATAAATGTTTCCCATAATTTTCCTCCTTTTCCTATATTTCCTACTTATTTACTATGTTATATAGTACAGTTTACCATATTTTTTTCATTTGTCAATGATTTTATAAAAAACTGCCGCGCTTTTAAAGCTGCGGCAGTATCATGGTTGCAATATTAAAGAATACCAGGATGGAACAGGTATCCACCAGTGTGGAAATGATCGGTGCCGAGACGATCGCCGGGTCGATGTTGACCTTTTTGGCAAGCAGCGGCAAAACACAGCCGATCAGCTTGGAAATGATAATCGTCACAATCAGCGAGCAGCCAACGACAATGGCAATGAGCGGATTCTTATACATGATCAGAATGCGGATACCGTTTGCCAGCGCCAGAATAACGCCGACCACGATCGACACACGGAACTCTTTGAACATCGCCCGGAAAATATCATTAAAATGAATCTCATCCAGCGCAATGCCGCGGATGATCAGCGCTGAGCTCTGGGAACCGCAGTTTCCGCCGGTACCCATCAGCATCGGGATAAAGGAAACCAGAAGCGGCACTGCCTCAAATGCCTTTTCATAGTTGGTAATCAGAATGCCTGTCACCGTGGAGGACAGCATCAGAAACAGCAGCCACAGCACACGGTTTTTGGCATGCTGGAAGACCGATGTATCAAAGTAAGATTCCTCAGACGGACTGACAGCCGCCATCTTGCTGATATCCTCTGTCGCCTCATCGACCATGACGTCAATAGCGTCGTCGACGGTGACAATACCGACCATCAGATTATCCGCATCAACAACCGGCAATGCAAGCAGGTCATATTTGCGGAACAGGCGCACAACCTCCTCCTGGTCAGTATGCGTGGTAACAGATTTAATTTCTGTTTCCATGATCTCCTCCATGGTCGTATCATCGTCCATAGTGAGCAGATCCTTCGCTGTCACAATACCGACCAGCCTGCGGTGCTCCAGAATATAACAGGTGTAGATCGTCTCCTTGTGAATACCGACACGCTTGATGTGCATCAGCGCCTGCGCCACCGTAGTGTGCTTGCGCAAATCGACATACTCGGTCGTCATGATGCTGCCCGCACTATCGTCGGGATAATTCAGCAGCACGTTGATTTGATTTCTCTTTTCCCGGTCTACAGTCTCCAGAATACGTGTGACCAGATTCGCCGGGAGATCCTCCAGAAGGTCTACGGTATCGTCCATAAACAGTTCATCCAGGATCACTTTCAGCTCCCGCTCGGTAAACATTTCTACCAGATCGGACTGCTGGTTTCCATCCATGTTTGCAAATACATCCGCCGCCTTGTCCTTCGGAATCAGACGGAATGCAAGCACTAATTCTTTATCCTCCAGTTCTGACAGAAGCACCGCAATGTCCACGGCGTTCATGACGTTGAGAATACTCCTCACCGCCTTGAATTCCCGCGCAGACAGCAGCTCTTCGAAAATTTCTCTGTCCATAGCTATTCTCCCTTCTCTTTATGAAATTGCATAATCGATCCTCCGAAGAAGGGTAACCGCCACCCGTATCCATTGCGCTCACCTGCCTTTCCCTTTCTCTTTTTCAGTATATCCGTTTTCGCCCGTTACCGGATGCGGTCCGGGAAACCAATCTTTCTCTGTACCTTGCGCAGCGTCCTGTTGGCAAAATATGACGCTTTCTCCGCGTTGTTTTTGATCACACTATCGATATACGCCTTATCCTTTTCCAGGCGCGCCGCCTCTGTCTGCAGAGGGGTAAGCTGTGCGGCAACTGCCTCGCCGACTGCCATTTTCAGCTCCCCGTATCCCTTTCCGTCAAACTCACGCTCCACCTCCGACGGTGTCATTCCGGTGCAGGCACAGTAAATATCAATCAGATTTTTTACGCCCGGCTGTTCGTCACGGTAGCATATATTGCCCTCAGAATCCGTCACCGCGCGCTTGCACTTACGGATAACAGTGTCTTTATCGTCCATCAGATAGATACTGCCATTAGGATTTTCATCCGACTTGGACATCTTCTTTTCCGGGTTCTGCAGGCTCATAATCTTCGCACCCGCCTTGCCGATGTACGGTTCCGGAATCGTGAAAGTATCACCGTAGATGCTGTTAAAGCGCTGCGCGATATCGCGTGTTATCTCCAGATGCTGCTTCTGATCGATTCCCACCGGAACCACGTCTGTCTGAAACAGCAGAATGTCCGCCGCCATCAGCACCGGATAAGTAAACAGCCCCGCATTGATATTATCCGCATGCTTCGCCGATTTATCTTTGAACTGTGTCATACGGCTCAGTTCGCCCATGTAGGTGTAGCAATTTAAAATCCAGGCCAGCTCCGCGTGCGCGGAAACATGTGACTGGTAGTAGATACAGTTTTTCTCCGGGTCAAGCCCCGCTGCAATATAGAGTGTGAGCAGTGCGCGTGCGCGCTTGCGCAGCGTTGCCGGATCCTGCCGCACTGTAATAGAATGCTCATCCACCACGCAGTAAAAGCACTCATACTCATCGCTTAATTTTACCCAGTTTTTCAGCGCCCCCAGATAGTTGCCGAGCGTCAGATTGCCCGTTGCCTGCATGCCGCTGAATAATACCTTTTTATCTTGAAACATAACTATGCCGCCTTCCTTTATGTTACTTTTCCTGTTAAGTTTATCACTTGAATATGTGAAAGTCAACCATTGACATTTGCACCTGCATCGTTCATACTTATATAAAATGATGTCGGGGTCAAAAGCCCCCGACCATGATGCCTGCGGATTGCTCCGTGCTTCGCACTTCCACATCTGCGCTTCGCTACGGTCCGCGCTAAGCGGATGTCCACTGGACATCCAGCGCCCAGCCCGACATTCGCATATCGTGGGATATACATCCCACTTTTATGCTCATATCGGGGCGGACCCCAAGGTCTTTCACCCACTTATGAGCAAGCTCATGTGGGTTTAGACCTTTGGGCCCTGGCATCATAAAATATATACTGCAAAGGAGATTCTCATGGAAAAAATTGCAAGCTTTACGATTGACCATATCAAACTGCAGCCTGGTCTTTATGTGTCGCGCAAGGATACGTTCAGCGGCACGGTTATCACGACCTTCGATATCCGCATAACCTCCCCGAACGAGGAACCTGTCATGAACACAGCGGAGCTGCACACGCTGGAGCATCTTGGCGCCACATATCTGCGCAGCGACCGCAAATTCGGTCCGGATATCGTCTATTTCGGTCCGATGGGCTGCCGCACAGGCTGCTATCTTCTGCTCGCCGGAGATTACGATTCCAGCGATATTCTTCCGCTGATCACCGGCATGTTTACGTTTATCCGCGATTTCCGCGGGGAGATTCCGGGTGCCGAGGCAAAAGACTGCGGAAATTATCTCGATCACAACCTTGCCATGGCAAACTATGTGGCAGACCGCTATCTGAAGGTGCTGGAACATATTACTCCGGACCGGCTGGTATACCCTGTCTGAGAGCGCCGTCTACGGTCTGTCATATCCTCTTATGACAGAAATTGCCGCTGCCTTTTTGTGCCGCATCCTGCGCATCAGGCGCCGGATACGCTTCTGTCTGCCGAGGTACACATCCCGCACATAAGAAAAACAGGCATCCTCTCCATATTTATCCAGAATCCGCAGCAGGTGCTCCAGCTCCTGCTGCGTTTTTGGATGCATCATATAATGATTCTTTCCCTTCAAAAAATACGTCAGCGGATCATGCTGTGTATAAGTTCCACGGTTATAAATCTTTGATGCAGCAATCCGGTCGGCAAGCATCTCCGCGACATAGCGCCGCGGCATCCGCATACCCGACATCGCGTGATTCTTATCCTCGAGGCTGTAATCTATCCAGTATTCAAAATGGTGCTTATTTCTTCCCTTGTGATGCAGCCACGCTGCCGAATAGCCCTTATCCTCGCGCTCCGCATTATTCGGACTGCGCGTCCCCTGGTAATACTTTGCCCCGACAAGGAACTCTGACGGCATATATTTTGACAGATCATGTGTCAGCCCCTGCCAGTATAATCCGATTTTAAAGCAGTGCTCCATTACCAGAAGCTTGTGTCCGGTAATGGTACAAAAATGTCCGATTGGATTCATTCTATTTTATTCCCTTCTTTCCAATTAAAACAACCACCGTCCGCTCAGGGAACTCTTTTATCCGTTCACTGACATCAAGCGGCACAGGCTCTGTCAGGAAAGCGTCGTCTCTGCCGGTATCAATGGCAATGTGCCACGCATAGCCCACTGGAAGCTTTGGCAGCGCAAACTCCTGCGGCAGCGGATTGAAATTGTATGCGATATACAGATATTCCTCTTCTCCGGCATAGAGACCGCACAGCATCACGCCAAGCTGCCTGCTGTTGTACGCAAAATCCCCGTACCATGCGCGGTTGCTGTGATAGGAAAGATCCGGACAGCCGCAGGACTTATAATCCGAAAGCTGCAGTTCCTTCGCGAGATGGAGGATCTTATGCTCCTTCCGGAAAGCAATCGCCTTTTTTACAAAATCTGTCAGTTCTCTGTTTTTCTGGTATGCGCTCCAGTCCACCCAGGAAACACTGCTGTCCAGACAATAGGGGTTGTTGTTTCCGCCCTGGGAATTGCCAAACTCGTCGCCTGCGAGCAGCATAGGCGTCCCCTGTGCAAGCAGCATCAGCAGAAAGGCATTTCGCACCTGTTTTTTGCGAAGCGTAATAACTGCCTTCTTTTTACATGCTCCTTCCGCCCCGCAGTTCCAGCTGAAATTACAGTCAGCGCCGTCCGTATTCTGTTCGCCATTCTCCCCGTTATGTTTATTGTCGTAGCTCACCAGGTCCTGCAGGGTGAAGCCATCGTGATTCGTCATATAATTGATAATGCCAAACTCTGCCGAATTTCGACGGCCGCGCCAGGCAGCCGCTTCCAGCACACCCTCATCCCCCTTTAAAATCCGGCGCATGTCCACCAGAAATCCGTCGTTACATTCTCCGAAACTGCGTCCGCTGTCCTTCCTGACGTTCCACCAGCCGGAAATATTGCCCGCAAGCAGCTTCGTACCCGCAAGAAGAGGATCCCCCGCAAGGTAACAGCAAATGTCCTCATTTCCCATAATGTGAAAACCGTCGATATGGTACTCCCGTACCCAGAACGTCAGACAGTCCAGCGCTGTCCGAATGGACACCTCCCGTGAAAAATACATGTCCAGCAGCACCTCAATACCACTCTCGTGAAATGCGCGTATACAGTCCTTCAGCTCCTTCACAGGATCTGCCGTTGCTGCAAAAGACCGCCTGGGTGCAAAATAATTTCCTGTCCCATAGCCCCAGTAATCCTTCTTCGCGGGCAGCGCACACATAACCGGATGTCTCTTTTTTTGCTTTATCAGCGGTGCCGGTTCATAAACAGGCATCAGCTTCACTTGATTAATGCCCAGATCCTTTAAGTACGGTATCTTTTCCTGCAGCCCTTTAAAAGTACCCTTGCCGCGCACCTGTGATCTGGGATGCCTGGTATAATTGCGCACGTGAAGGTGATACATCACTGCGTCCTCCCAGGCAATGGCAGGCTTTTTATCCCCCTGCCAGTCGTAGGCAGCAAAAACCATCCCGCAGCGGATATCCTCCCAGCTCTCTGTCTCCTCCTTCTGTGGACAGAGCAGCGCCGCATAAGGATCCCCTGCCATTTCTCCGTCAATTCTGAACTGATACGTACACTGCTTCCATGGCAGTCCGATCACCTTCATGGTACGCAGTCCGCCTATTGCAGCTTCATCCGGAAAAGTCTCTTCCTGCATAAGAGCACCACTCTTTTTGTCGTACAGCAAAAGGTCCGCCTTTTGTCCCTTCTTTGCGGCAACGGTAAACCGGACCCCATCCCTCTCCTTTACGGCGCCGGGTGTACAGAAAAGTGCCGCACTTTTCTCTACTGTCCATAATTTCTGCCTGTTCTGCAACATTTTCTCATCCTTTCCGTAAGTATTTTTGAATTTAGTATAACATAATTCTGCCCGGTTTGTATAATACTTTTGAAATTTACTTGCATTTAGCAGCAGATTTTGCTAAAGTGGTGATAACCCCCGCAGCAGATGTCAGACAGACATGCAGGCACATCCGCCAGGATCACTGCCCGCGGGAATCAAAGAAAAAAGCGAGGTTAAAACTTATGAGCGAAAATGATGTAAATTGCAGCGGAAATTGCGCCTCCTGCGGCGAAGACTGTGAGCAGGCAACCGTTACCCTTACCCTGGACAACGGAGAAGTGCTGGAATGTGCCATTCTGACAGTATATCCGGTTGGTGACAAACAGTACATCGCCCTTCTCCCGCTGGATGAAAACGGCGAAAACGAGGATGGAGAGGTATTCTTATACCGCTACAAGGAAGAAAACGGCAACCCGTCCCTGGAAAACATTGAGGATGACGATGAGTATGAGGCTGCCGCAGACGCATTCGATGAGATGCTGGACGATCAGGAATTTGATGAACTGGATGACGATGAAGAATAGGAATCTGAAAATATTTTTCGCCACAACATAAGAAATGAGCCGTTCCCTTCCGGGTCCGGCTCATTTCTTATTACCATTATTTCTTTTTCATTGTTTCTGCACTACCATTTTTTCCGGCGTTTTCTTCCAGCTGCGACGGTTCCTCCTGCAGCCGCTGCTGCCAGCAGCATCAGCCACAAATAGAACATATAGTCTGTGTCATCACCCGTCTTAGCCGGTGCAGAAGACCTGCCGGCAGAACCGCCGCTGCGTCCTCCGGAGCTGCCCGGTTTTTCAGGAGTATCCGGTGTGTCCGTGCCAGGTATCTTCTCATTGACAATATCCAGAACCGACAGATTTGCGTTGCTCTCATCCGTGTTCAATGTGAGCTGCCCGCGAATACTTACCGGTGTCTGCGAGAGTACCTGCAGCTGTGCCCGGCCTTCCTCTGTTCTGATCACGCGGAAGTAAACCGTTCCCTCCAGCGCCTTGTAGCCCGCCGGAGCCTTCGTCTCTGTTATCGCGTATATGTACCGGTGTCCGGCTTTGAGATTGTACTCATTGACCATCTTTGACAGATCGACCGTCCCCTTCCAGGTGCTCACGAAGGTTTTCGTGCTCTCCTGTCCGTCATCACCAAATACACCGGTGATATCAAACACTGCACCTGCCAGCGGATTACCCTGCGCGTCTACCTTTCTCAGATTCAGCTCAATCGGCGTATCATACTGTACAAGTGCCGGCGTTCCGTCCGCATCCGTCAGAATTTCGTAGCTCTTTGCCGTTTCTGTCAGCTCTACAAGCAGCTGTACCTTTCCGTTTACAAGAGCGGTACCTGTCACCGTAAAGCATATCTTTTCCGGATTTCCCGTATAACCGTTCGGTGCAGCCACCTCGGTCACGGTATAGGTCTCGCCTGCGATCAGACGGCCCTTCAATACATTTTCTATGCTGTCACTGCCGTTTGTCGTAACAGTCAGCGTATGTACGCCTGCAGCTGCCATTTCCGGATCGCTGTTTGCATAGCGGTCCCCGGCAAATCTTCCGGTAATCTCGAAAACAGCATCCTTCTTAAGCGCATCCGTATCTGTTCCCTTCTTGCGGATAATCAGAGCAGCAGGCTCATTCCAGATCGTCACAATACCGGTATCCTCCTGATATGTCAGACCCTGGGTCTCACTGCTTTCTGTCATCGGCACATCCGTAACAGCGCCTGTCTTATCTACCGTAAAGGTATACACAAATTTACTCTGTGTTTCCCCATTCACCGCAAGTGCACCCTCCGGAGCATTTATCTCCGTCAGCGTGTAGGTATCGCCTCCAATCAGCAGAGCAGGAATCTCCACGGCATCCGTCCCGCTGGTCCACTCATAGGCTGCTTCGCCGTTTGCCAGCGTCTTGCCCTCTGCCGCTTTCAGGATGAACCTTGCGCCCGCAATACCGTCTGTTTGTACATCGCCAGTCAGACGCTTCAGGAATTTCACCGTGATCGGATCATCCTCTGCAGTCAGCACAGCAACACCTTCCTCCGCAGATACCTTCACATTTTCCGGAAGTCTGCCTTCCTCATCCGCCTTCAGGATGATTGCACCTTCTTCACTTATCGTAAAGAGAACATCCTCCATCAGACGGTAGCCTGCCGGAGCCTTTGTCTCCTTCAGCGTGTAGATGTATTCCTTTTCTTTGGTACCTGCGATCAGCTTCGCCTTCAGTGCTGTGTCAAAATTTTCATCCGTCAGCAGAATTTCCTCAGAACCGTCCGCAAACTCTCCGGTCAGCGTAAACTCAGCTCCGGTCAGCTTTTCGCCCTTCCGGTCAGTCTTTACAAGCTTCACATCAACCGGCTCATCACTTACGGTAATCACATTATCGAAGAAGGAGGCTTCCGTGAGCGCATAGCCCGCTTCCGCGTTATCTTCCTCTGTAAGCACTGTACCGTCTGAAGCCACCATAAAGGTAAAGGTTTTGTCGATCCGTTCGTATCCGGCAGGAGCCTTCGTCTCTGTCAGCGTGTATTTCACGCCCGCCACAAGCACTCCTTCAAGCGTCAGTTCCCCGTTTTCGCCGGTTGTCACCATGATCGATGTCTCACCTGCATATTCGCCTGCAAATTCTTCTCCGGTGATCATAAACTGCGCGTCTTTCATTGCCTCTCCGGATACACCGTCTGTGCCCTGTTTTCTGATTGTCAGCACCGTCTTATAATTGCCAAGAACGATATTCTTCAGCAGCACCTCGTTTGTATCCTTCTGGAAACTGTCACGATCCACTGTAAACTCTGCTGTTACTGTTTCTTTATCATCACCTTCCTCTGTTCCCTTAGCAGCCGTACTATAGCCGTCATGCGGCTTCGTCTCTACGAGACGGTAATCACCCCATGCGATGTCTTCTATAATAAGCTCTCCCTTACGCGTTTCCCCGGTTTCCTCCGCCTGCATATCGCGCAGATCGCTCTTGTCGTCAAACCGGTAACTCTTTCCGGTGTTCAGACCAGTCAGGATATCCTGGTATTCACCAAGCGTATCTTTCTTCTGCAGCCTGAATTCCACATCCTTTAAAAGTTCTCCCGCATCTACGGCATCGGTCTTAATAACCGTAAGGTCTGCCGTCAGTCTCCGGTTTGCAGCTCCAGTCTCCTTCCACCAGCTTCCGGCGGTCTTCACCACATTATCAACACCGTCTCTGATTTCCACAACTGTATTATCGTCGTCTTCGCCAATCACGATGTCCGCCTCAAAGAACTCTTCTTCTCCGTATCCCCACGCGGAAATCTCCGCGATGTGATACGTTCCTTTCGTAAGTCCTTCAAAAATAACTGTGCCGTCCGCACCGATTTCAGCAACTACGCCGCCCGGCTGCTCATACTCTGTTTTTGTTGCGCCCTGCGGATACTCTGTGCCATCTGCCTGGTTTCCGGTCTTTTCCAGACGGAACTTCACGCCGCCTGCAACCGGCTCCCCGCTTTGTGCATCATACTTCGTCAGCTTCACTGCGGCAGAGAATTTAGCATTTTCTACCACATTTGTGTCTTTGCCTGCCTCATTCGCGGCAATTACCGGATTTTTGGCCGGGTGCGGCTGTCCGTTCACACCGTTTTCTTCTATTACGAATACGATTGGTGTCTCATCCAGCACGCTGTCCGCCGTCGCAAGCCGCTCCACAAAGTAGTAGGTTCCGCTCCGCAGACCATCCCGGAATGCCTTTTCTCCTTCTGCCGGCGCATCCATAAAGACTGCATCGTTTCCAACCGAAGTCCATACGCCGTTTTCGTCTGTCTGCAGATTCTCTGCAATCCGCATATCGGCTGCATCGCCTCCATCCGCCGTGCCCGGCTTCGCATCCACTTTGCCGTTTACCCGATACAGATCGAAGGTGACATTCTTCAACCGGTTCTTTTCACCTGCATCCGCCAGCGTCTTTGTCAGCGATACATGTCCGCGGATCACCGTGTCCGTTACATACAGGGTATCTGCATCCGGTCCGATGCTTCCCGACTCTCCGTCTGCATCCGCCAGCCCGCCGTTTTCATTCAGCGTAAAGCGGAAATCGTCAATTGTCAGATAGCCGTATGGCGTCTTTGTCTCGCCTATCATATAAGTACCTTCCGGCAGCCCGGTTATCACACCGTTTTCATCAATTCTCAATGTGTCATACTTCTGATTTGAAATCGCATAGCCTTTTTCGGTATGTGTCCATACAAAGACCACTGCACCATTCTCATCCTTCACAGTAAGTTCAAGATCTTCGCCCGTAAGTTCCCTGTTCGTCTCGCTGTCACGCTTTACGATTCTGAACGCTGTCGGGGTATCTGTCACCGTCACTGTCTCAGAAGCGCTTCCGGCAAAGATATCCGTTTCTTCAAATACGATATTTCCGTCATTGCCAACGGCAAATTCCAGAACATTCGCATCCTCTGGTATCTCATATCCGGCCGGTGCCTTTATCTCAGTCAGACGATATCTGTGTCCCTGTGTCAGTGTAATGCGCTTTGCTGCATCATCCTTATCGGTGAATACCGTATGCTTCTGATTGTCACAGATAAATACTGCCTCTGC
>DKTR01000046.1:7162-7320 GCA_002473385.1 Lachnospiraceae bacterium UBA7225 | reverse complement strand
TGTTGGAGCGTTCCACGGAAGTCCGTGCGTCATATTCCTTTTTCCGGGCTTTACTGTCCCTTGGCGGTACAAAGTATACAATCATACTGATCCGGAGAGGACGAAAAGAGAGCTGGAAAAGCTTAATTCGTGTAATGCTTTTTCATGCAAGCATGAAA
>DKTR01000046.1:6561-6842 GCA_002473385.1 Lachnospiraceae bacterium UBA7225 | reverse complement strand
TCATGCAAGCATGAAACGCATGACTTTTTGACCCTGGTATCATGTGATGGAAACGGGATTTTCCCAGTAAACACGCGGCTTCGAAGGACTATTTTACTACACCAGTTACTACACCAGATTGCGGAACAGATATGAAGAGTTATAAAGAAATATGTGCATATTTCACAAAAATGGGTTCGGAAATTTGTGAAAAATCCTTCAAAAAAACCTTGAAAACAGGTTTACAAAGGCTTATAATACCTGTAATTGATAAGGAAATCTTCGGGGCAGGGTGAAATTCC
>DKTR01000046.1:0-6210 GCA_002473385.1 Lachnospiraceae bacterium UBA7225 | reverse complement strand
AATTCCCTACCGGCGGTATAGTCCGCGACCCGCTATGGCGGCTGAATTGGTGCAATTCCAATACCGACAGTATAGTCTGGATGAGAGAAGATAAAACATGATTTTTGCTGTGCGTAAATTTGCCCCGGATCTATGGATCCGGGGCTTTTGCATTGCGGATGGCAAGAACGCTCCGCACTTTCCAAATCATGTATTAAAGAAAAGGAGAGGAAGATCAATGAACAGTAACACAAATGTAGCGGCGGCATCCGCCGCAAAGAGTAGTATCCGTAACATGGTGGTAATCGCAATGCTGGGGGCAGTGGCAATGATTTTGCAGTTATTTGAATTCCCGCTCTGGTTTGCACCGGGTTTTTACGAAATTGACCTGAGTGAGGTGCCGGTAATGATTGGAAGCTTCGCATTAGGTCCGGTGGCGGGCGCACTGATTGAACTGGTAAAAAATCTGCTGAAGCTCGTAATAAAGGGAACCGGTACAGCGTTTGTGGGGGATATTGCAAATTACGTTATTGGCTGTGCGCTGGTAGTTCCGGCGGGGATTATTTACAAAAGAAAAAAAAGCAAAAAAAATGCCATTATCGGTATGGCGGTGGGAACTCTGTTTATGACGGTGGCAGGCTGCTTTATCAATGCATATGTGCTGCTTCCTGCTTACAGTAAAGCCTTCGGTATGCCGATCGATGCGCTGATCGGGATGGGCACGGCAGTGAATCCGGCGATTACCGGGATGGGCACTTTTGTGATTCTGGCAGTGGCGCCTTTTAATATTATAAAAGGGATTGTGGTATCCGTTATTACGTTGCTTTTATACAAGTATATCAGCCCGGTTCTTAAGGGACAGACGTTGTAAACAGTGGCGGCAGATGCTGCAAATCGAGGTTGTAAGAGCGAAAACAGTGTGTTATAATGCTACGTGTTATAACATGCTGTTTTTTTGGCTGCCATGCATCCGGAGCGGGCTGCCGGCGGCCGGTCCGGCAGGTCATAGGGAGCTTTGTATCTGATGGCGGAAAGAATGGGAATTTTTCAGAGGTAATATGTATGAGTGCAGAATTTGAGGTAAAAATGACACCGAAGATTTTATTTGATTTTCAGCTTTTCCACACGTATCACAGCTTTTCCGGCATATTCAGCATCCTGTTTGGTATTGGTACGCTGATTCTTACCATTGCCACTTTTGGGAAGGTTTCTGTGTCTATGACGGCAGTCTATCTGCTGTTTACGGTTTATCTGCTTCCGCTGCAGCCGGTTCTGCTGTATTTCCGCGCTGCGAAGCAGGCGAAGCTGAATCCGGTGTTCCAGAAGCCGCTGGCTTATGTGATAAACGATGAGGGGATCACCAGTGCACAGAACGACAGTGAGGCGCATATTAGCTGGGAGCAGATTCTGAAGGTGAAGGAAACAAATTACAGTCTGCTGTTGTATACGGGAAAGCGTTACTGCTCTGTTCTCCCGAAAGAGAGCATGGGCAGCCAGCTTGCCGTTGTTGTGAAACTGATCAGAAAGCATTTAAAAACAGAGCAGATTAAGGTTGGAGAATAGAAACTTATGATATTGGAAACATGGAGCGAACAGGAAACGTTTGCGGTGGGGAAAAAACTTGGGCAGCAGGCAGTGCCGGGACAGATTTTCGCACTGCTCGGAGATCTTGGAACGGGAAAAACCGTTTTTACAAAGGGAATGGCAGCGGGACTTGGCATCCGTGAGCCGGTCAGCAGCCCTACCTTTACTATCGTACAGATTTACGAGGAGGGACGGCTGCCACTGTATCATTTCGATGTCTATCGTATTACCGATCCTGAAGAGATGGAGGAAATCGGTTATGAGGACTGCTTTTTCGGAGAGGGAGTCTGTCTGGTGGAATGGGCGGATCTGATCGGGGAACTGATGCCGGAGAATACGGTCTGGATCCGCATTGAGAAGGACCTGGAAAAGGGGTTTGATTATCGGAGAATCGAGGTAGCATATGAGAATTCTGGGAATTGACAGTTCGGGGCTGGTGGCTTCTGTTGCGGTGGTGGAGGATGAAAAGCTTCTGGCGGAGTATACGGTAAATTATAAGAAGACGCATTCGCAGACGCTGCTGCCAATGCTGGATGAGATTGTGCGCATGACAGAACTGGATTTAAAGACACTCGATGCGATCGCAGTTGCAGCGGGTCCCGGTTCGTTTACCGGGCTGCGCATTGGTTCGGCGACGGCAAAGGGACTTGGATTGGCGCTTGGCGTGCCGCTGGTTGCCGTACCCACGGTAGAGGCGCTTGCATATAATCTGTGGGGCACGGATAAGCTGGTCTGCCCGCTGATGGATGCGCGCAGAAATCAGGTATATACGGGCGTATATGCATTTTCCGACGAAGGCATGCAGATACTGGAGGATCAGATGGCAGTGAGTGTGGAGATACTTGCCGGGAAGCTGAACCAGCGGGGACGTGAGGTGGTGTTTCTGGGGGACGGTGTTCCTGTATATCACGACCTTCTGGAGCAGTGTGTAAGCGTAAAGCATTTCTATGCGCCTGCACACTTAAACAAGCAGCGTGCGGGAACAGTAGCGGCGCTTGGAATTGTCTATGCAGAGCAGGGCAGGCTGCAGACGGCGGCGGAGCATCAGCCGGATTATCTGCGGCTGTCTCAGGCGGAGCGGGAGCGTGCAGCAAAAAACAGTGGTGAAAGTGTATGATGGAGATAACGGAAATGCAGCCGGAGGATCTGCAGGAGGTTGCGGCAATCGAAAAAAGTATTTTTTCACAGCCGTGGTCTGAAAACGGCTTTGCTGCCTCGCTGCAGTCAAAGGATACCCTGTATCTTGCGGTGCGTCTGGACGGAGAGCTTGCCGGATACTGCGGTCTTCTGCAATCCTTTGATGAGGCGGACATTACCAATGTGGCGGTAAAGGAGAGCTGCAGGCGGCAGAAGGTGGCAGAGACTATGCTGACGGAGCTGCTCAGAAGGGGAAGTATGCGCGGCATCCGGGCATTCACGCTGGAGGTACGGCGTGGAAATGCAGGTGCGATTGCGCTATATGAAAAGCTTGGATTTGAAAATTGCGGCATTCGCAGGAATTTTTACGAAAAACCGGTGGAAGATGCCGTTATTATGTGGAAGCGCTGACAGAAATTCACTATGGGAAATGGGTGGTTTATCCGGTATAATTCTTCTAAGGAGACCAGGCATTATGCCTGTGAGGATCATGGGAGGATGACAGATGAGGAGCGAAAAAGAAATCCGCTGCAATATGTGCGGTAAAAAAATAGAACAGAAGCGGGATATGCCCGTGGAGGACTTTATTTCGGTGAAAAAGTCATGGGGCTATTTTTCAGAAAAAGATGGGACTGTGCAGGAATTTGAGTTGTGTGAAGCGTGCTGTGATGCACTGACACGTCAGTTTCAGATTCCGGTTACGGAGACGGAGCAAAAGGAGATGCTGTAAAATATGTTGGATGTGTGCTTGCTTGGCTGCGGCGGGATGATGCCGCTGCCGTACCGCTGGCTGACCGCTTTGATGGTGCGGTACAACGGGAGCAGTATGTTGATTGACTGCGGAGAGGGAACACAGATTGCAATTAAGGAAAAGGGCTGGAGCTTTAAGCCGATAGATGCTATTTGCTTTACGCATTATCATGGCGATCATATCAGCGGGCTGCCGGGACTTTTGCTCAGCATGGGAAATGCTGAGCGCACGGAGCCGCTTACGCTCATTGGTCCGAAAGGGCTGGAGCGGGTGGTGAATGCTCTGCGCGTGATTGCGCCGGAACTGCCGTTTCCGATTATATTTAAGGAAATACAGGGCCAGGAGGAATCCTTTGAGATCAACGGCTGCCGGATTACGGCATACCGGGTGAATCATAACGTGCTGTGCTATGGGTACTGCCTGGAGATTGAGCGGGCAGGAAAATTTGATGTGGAGCGCGCGCGGGCACAGGACATACCGATGAAATTCTGGAACCGGCTGCAGAAGGGGGAGACTTTGACGGCGGACGGCAGAGTTTATACGCCGGATATGGTGCTTGGAAAAAGCCGCAGGGGTCTGAAGGTTGCTTATTGTACGGATACCCGTCCGACACAATCGATTGTCCGGCATGCCGCGGGGGCTGATTTATTCATCTGCGAGGGTATGTACGGGGAACCAGGAAAGGAACAGAAGGCGGTTGAGTATAAGCACATGACCTTTAAAGAGGCAGCGCATCTTGCAAAAGAGGCAGAAGTGAAGGAAATGTGGCTCACACATTACAGTCCATCCCTTGCCAGACCAGAGGAGTATCTGGATACTGCGCGCAAAATATTCCCGGATACATGCGCGGGAAAAGACGGAAAAACAGCCGTGCTGCTGTTTGAGGAAGAATAGAGGTTGGTTTTATGAAAACAGAAAAGGATATTCTTATACTTGCCATAGAAAGCTCCTGCGATGAGACAGCGGCGGCGGTGGTAAAGAATGGCAGGGAGGTATTGTCGAACATTATATCTTCACAAATTGAGCTGCATAAGCTGTACGGAGGCGTTGTACCGGAAATTGCCTCACGGAAGCATATTGAAAAAATCAACCAGGTGATAGAGGAGGCGCTGCAGAGCGCTCATGTCACGCTGGATGATCTGGATGCAATCGGTGTGACATACGGGCCGGGGCTTGTCGGTGCACTTCTTGTGGGTGTTGCCGAGGCAAAGGCGATTAGTTATGCAAAAAATCTGCCGCTGGTAGGCGTGCATCACATAGAAGGGCATATTTCTGCCAACTTTATTGAAAACAAGGAACTGGAGCCGCCGTTTCCGTGTCTGGTGGTATCCGGCGGACACACACATCTTGTGATTGTTGAGGATTACGGTAAATACCGCATCCTCGGAAGAACGCGCGACGATGCTGCCGGCGAGGCGTTTGATAAGGTGGCGCGGGCAATCGGTCTTGGGTATCCGGGCGGACCGAAAATCGACAAACTTGCAAGGGAAGGTAATGCAGATGCAATTCCGTTTCCGAGAGCCCATGTAGCAGATGCACCCTATGATTTCAGTTTCAGCGGACTGAAGTCAGCGGTGCTGAATTATCTGAATGGCTGCCGGATGCGGGGAGAGACTGTTTCACAGGCGGATGTCGCCGCTTCCTTCCAGAAGGCAGTGGTGGAGGTGCTGACAGAGCATGCAATGATGGCGGTCAAAGAATATGGTTTTGACAAGCTGGCAATCGCAGGCGGGGTGGCATCCAATTCTGCTCTGCGTGAGGCAATGCTGCAGGCGTGCAGGACGAATCATATCAGATTCTATTATCCGTCGCCGATTTTGTGTACAGATAACGCGGCGATGATCGGTGCGGCTGCTTACTATGAATATATAAATGGAACGCGCAGCGGACTGGATCTGAACGCAGTTCCTAATCTGAAGCTTGGAGAGCGGTAAAATGACGGAGAAAAATATAGCGGTCGTGCTGGCAGCGGGACAGGGAAAACGGATGAACAGCCAAACGGCGAAGCAGTATCTGCTGCTAAAAGGAAAACCGGTAATCTGGTATTCTCTTCGGGCGTTCGAGGAGTGCCCGTTTATTGATGAAATTATATTGGTTGCCGCTGAGAAGGATATCGATTATTGCCGGCAATATATCGTAGAACAATATGGCTTCCGGAAGGTAAGCCGTATTGTTGCGGGCGGAAAAGAGCGGTATTATTCTGTGTACAACGGACTTCGGGCAATAACAGACTGTACATTTGTTTATATTCATGATGGAGCGCGTCCATTTCTTACACAGGATATTTTAAAACGCGCAAGGGAAGCAGTCTGTACGTATCAGGCGTGCGTAGTGGGGATGCCGGTAAAAGATACTATTAAGATTTGTGATAAAGATGGATTCAGCGTACAGACGCCGGACCGTTCCGTGGTCTGGCAGGTGCAGACGCCACAGGTTTTTTCCTATCCGCTGATACGCAGAGCATATGATTGCCTTATAGAAGAACTTCAGAAAGGAATGGGAACTGTAATTACAGATGATGCGATGGTTGTTGAGCGTATGACAGAGCAAAAGGTACGTTTGGTGAAGGGAACGTATTCCAATATAAAAATTACCACTCCGGAAGATATGGCAATGGCTGAACAGCTGCAAAAAATTTGAAAAAAATGAAATTCCTTGTTGACATACAGGAAGAACAGTGCTAGAATTACTTTTGCATTTCGGTAGCTCGTTAGAAATGCAGACAAGGAATTGTGTGGAGAGATATCGAAGTGGTCATA
>DKTR01000087.1:4418-4749 GCA_002473385.1 Lachnospiraceae bacterium UBA7225 | reverse complement strand
CGGCTCGAACTCGCCGTTCCTGTCCCGGGGGACATCAATCTGGAACTCCCCGTACTGGCTTTTGAGCTTCTTGGGGGAATGGCCGTTGCGCTTGTTGGCGGTGTCCATGTCGCCTTTCTGGTTCTTTTCATAGCCCAGGGCTGCATCCAGCTCTGCCTCCATGAGCTCCTGCAGGATGTCCTTGAATCCATCCCTCAGCAAGGTGTAGACATCTGTTACACTGCTGATGTTGTTGTCTGCAATAATCTGTCGAATCTGCTCCTTTGCTACCGGCATATAAATACTCCTTTTCGATAAGATTTTCCATATCTAGATTCTTACCAAAAAGGAG
>DKTR01000087.1:0-4128 GCA_002473385.1 Lachnospiraceae bacterium UBA7225 | reverse complement strand
ATTTTTTACCAAAGACACAAACTTTTTTACACTACCGCTGAGCAGCGGAAAAATGATCTGATCATGTATCTGGCCCATGATTTGAAAACGCCGTTAGCTTCCACTATCAGCTATCTGAGCCTGCTTCGGGATGAAAAACAGATATCTGAAGAGCTGCGGGAGAAGTACCTTTCCATCTCTCTTTCCAAAGCGGAACGGCTGGAGGATTTAATCAACGAATTCCTGGAAATTGCAAGATACAGCCTGTCCAACATTACGCTGCAATACAGTGAGGTCAATCTGACCCGTATGCTGGAACAGCTTGTGTATGAGTTTCAGCCTGTTCTGGACAGGAAGGGACTGACGTGCCGCCTTGTGGCTGCAGATGACATTCTGTTGAAGTGTGATGCCGACAGGATACAGAGAGTTTTTGACAATCTTTTGCGCAATGCCGTCATTTATAGCTATGATGGAACCGAAATCGCTATTGAGGCTTGGCGGAGCAAAGACAGCTTGACGCTGAAATTCTTCAATCACGGAGGAACAATTCCAAAAGAACGGCTGGAGCGGATCTTTGAACAGTTTTACAGGCTGGATACGGAATACGGTTCCAGCGGAACCGGGCTGGGGCTGGCCATCGCCAGGAAAATCATTACCCTTCATAAGGGAACCATCACAGTGGAAAGTGAAAATGATCTGACAGTCTTTACGGTTATGCTTCCTGTTTTATAGGAAAATCGTAAGAAAATCCGCAGGGAAAACATAGAATAAGAATCAGCGATTTTAGTATAATACGTCTAAAGTTGCTGATTTTTGCTATGGGAGGTAAGATCATGTTTATGATAAGAGAAATTTTGGGCTACTGTATTATCAGCGCCATAGGGATTATCTGTATGGCTGTTCTTTATGCACCTGTCTGTTTTTTGCTGAGGAAACGGATAGCGCCAAAGAAGCAGATAGCCTGTTTCCTGTTCGGGGCCTGTGTAATTATGGTTCTTGCAGCAACGGTCATAGTTGGTGCATCCAAAACAGCTGCGGCAGACCGGTCGTTAAATATTGTTCCGTTTCGGGTTTTTCAGGAAACCTGGGGTATGCCGGAACCGAAGAAAATTGCCCAGACTATCGCAAATGTTGTGATGTTCATCCCACTGGGATTCATGCTTCCGACGGCTTTCCAGGGTATGAGATGCTTTTGGAAAACTGTCCTTTCTCTGGCATTCTTTTCATTTGTAATTGAAACTGCACAATATTTTACGGGAAGGGCGGCAGACATTGATGACTTCATACTTAATGTATCAGGCGCTGTATTGGGGTATCTGGCGTTCTTTATCATGTTCAGGCTGATCCGGAAAAAGCATTTCCATAAAAATGGCCGGAACCATAAGCGTTTTGTGAGAAAATCGTAAGAAAGTCCGCAGAAAAAGTGTGGAATGCCGTGTGAACAAACAAGGAAAAGGCGCTTTTGCTTCTGGTACAATGAATGTACCAAGGCATGAGCGCCTTTATTCTTGACAATAGAAGACCTGCGAAGGCGAACTCTATTGTATTGTGCAATAGGAAAGGAGTTTTTACATGGAACTGCTGGTTGATAAGGTTTCAAAAAAATTTAAAGACAAGAAAGCGGTTGACAACATCAGTCTGGAACTGACACCGGGAGTCTGGGGCCTTTTGGGAGCAAACGGCGCAGGCAAGACAACCCTGATGCGGATGATTGCCGGGATTATGCGTCCTACTTCCGGTCAGGTGCTGTATGACGGCGTGCCAATCCAGACACTGGGAGAGGGGTATCGGGAAGTCTTCGGTTTTCTGCCCCAGGAATTCGGTTTTTATCCGGAATTTACGGTTAAGGATTATCTGGCTTATGTTGCTGCCCTGAAGGGGCTGCCAGAGCGGGAGAGCCCGCGTCGGATCCACGAATTGCTGGAGAGGGTTTCCCTGACGGATGTTTATAACAAAAAAATCGCCAGGCTTTCCGGAGGAATGAAACGCCGGGTGGGGATTGCCCAGGCGTTATTGAATGATCCGGAAGTACTGATCCTGGATGAACCGACCGGGGGCCTCGATCCCGGAGAGAGGGTGCGCTTCCGCAATTTACTGTCGGAGTTTGCCCATGACCGTATTGTTTTGATTTCTACCCACATCGTTCCCGATGTGGAGTACATCGCCACCTGCCATGCCGTCATCCGCGATGGCAGGCTGCTGGCCACAGGAACCACAGATGAACTGGTCAAACTGGTGGAGGGGAAAGTATGGAGCTGCATAATTCCGGCAAGAGCTGTGCCGGAATATGAGAGCAGGCTTCAGATTGTCAGCCTGCGGAATGAAAATGACGGCAGCGTTTCCATCCGCTATCTGGCGGAACATCCCTGCAATAACAATTCCGCCCTTTGCGTTCCCCGTCTGGAGGATCTGTATCTGTGGATGTTTCCCCAGGGCGGCGGAGAAAACCGGAAAAGAACCAATCGAAAAAGCGGCAGGAGGTATCAATAGATGAGAATTTTATTTTTAGAACTGAAACGTGTAATGAAATCAAAGCTTACCTGGATTTTGCTGGCCCTGGCGCTGCTGCTCTCTCTTCTGTTAGCCTGGCTGCCCACTACCTATTGTTACAGTAATTATACGGACGAAGACGGAAACGAAGTAAATCTGACCGGCCTGGCATCGATTGCCCATGAAAAAGAACGGCAGGCGGATGCCGCCGGAATCGTTACCCCGCAGCGTGTGCGGGAGGCTGTGGAAACCTATCAGGCATGTCTGTCATCCTACGGCGTGACGGAATCTTATGACCTGCCGGAAGGCGTCTATGAGCGGGAAATCCTACCCATTGCCCCTCTGCTCCATGGTGTAAAAGAGGCCTTTGCGGATCCGGATACCGGGATGGCTCCTGCGATTATGGAAATCGATCCGGAACAGATTGACGATTACTATTCCGTCTGCGAGGCCCGGATCACCTCCCTGATGGCGATGGAACAGCCGGACAGCCCCGGGGCGCAAGGCAAAGCGATAAAAATGTACCGGAATGTAGAAAAACCGTTTGAGGTCTATCCGGGCATGAACTCCACAGTTCTGGACTATCAGAATATTATGGGTTTTCTGGTGCTGCTGTTTTGTGTGGTCATTGCAGCGCCGGTATTTTCCGCCGATTATCAGTCCGGCGCGGACGATATCCTGCGCTGTACCCGGTATGGCATGGTTTCACTTGGCATGGCAAAGCTGTTTGCCGCTCTTTTGATCAGTACAGCTGCATTCGTGATCTGCGTCGCCGTACATATTCTGGCGGCAGGCAGTTTGTTCGGATGGGAATGTACCCGGACATCTGTTCAGATGATGTATTCCATTGTGACCCTGGCAGACATGGACATAGGAGGCCTTCAGTTTCTTTTTGCTGCCTCTGGCCTGCTTTCGGTTCTGGCTTCTGTGAGCTTTACGCTGTTTCTTTCCGCCAGATGCAGGACCACGGTGTCATCTCTGGCGTCATCGCTGGTATTCTGTATTGCCCCGGTGGTCATTTCCATGACGGCGCCGGGTGCGCTGGGTACATGGCTTTGCAGCATTCTGCCCGCCAGCGGAACCAGCATTCAGGCGAGCGTGCTCTACGCAATTACGGACTTCCAGTTTTTGAACCTGGCAGGGCTGTCCGTCTGGACGCCGTATGCCATGATTGGAGCCTGTGTGATTGAAATCCCCCTGTTTGCATTTCTGGCTGTCCGATCTTATTGCAGGCATGCGCTGAATTAAATAGACTTCATAAATTTTTGGGATGTCCGGGTATGATAAAAATTCGACCTTCTTTTAGGTGGATTTTGCAATGCCCGGACATTTCACGTCATTTAGAAAACCGTCTGCGGCAAATAGGTTGTTCTGGTGTTTTTGGAATGATAAAATTAAACTTTGCAGAAAACAGTATAAAACGGGTGCAGCTGTATGCCATTCAAACCAATCCGGACAGAAGAAAAAACAATTACCTCTGCCGTTGATGATACTGCAACAGAATGCGATGCAGATGTGCAGAATCAAAAAAGGGACTTCGATGCAGATGAACCGGATACTGGGAGGGATCCTGAAGGCATGGCAGGAGATTATACCAGTTTGGGTGAAGTGGAGACTGTGAACGCAGCCGCATTTGGTAATCCAAAAGAAGTGTTGGAT
>DKTR01000012.1:11604-17064 GCA_002473385.1 Lachnospiraceae bacterium UBA7225 | reverse complement strand
GGGCGAGGACGTAGTTGCAGGTGTGCGTACCCCGATGCACATTTCCGAGATGGCAGACAAGTTCCCTGAGGCGTTTAAGCAGTTCAAGGAAGTATGCAATATATTGGAGAAGCATTACAGAGATATGCAGGATATGGAGTTTACTGTTGAGCACGGCAAGCTGTACATGCTGCAGACCAGAAATGGTAAGAGAACAGCACAGGCAGCGCTGAAGATTGCGTGTGATTTGGTGGACGAGGGCATGAGAACCGAAAAAGAAGCGGTAGCAATGATCGATCCGAGAAATCTGGATACGCTGCTTCATCCGCAGTTTGACAGGGCAGCTATTGTCCGGGCAACACCGGTGGCAAAAGCACTTGCCGCATCTCCGGGAGCTGCCTGCGGACAGATCGTATTCTCGGCGGAGGATGCAAAGAGCTGGCACGCAATGGGCAAGAAAGTAATTCTGGTCCGCCTTGAGACATCCCCGGAGGATATCGAGGGTATGAAGGCTTCTCAGGGTATTCTGACAGTGCGCGGCGGTATGACAAGCCATGCGGCGGTTGTTGCACGCGGTATGGGTACATGCTGTGTATCCGGCTGTTCTGAGATGATTATGGATGAGGAAAACAAGAAATTCACGATTGCCGGCAAGGAATATCATGAAGGAGACTGGCTTTCTATTGATGGTTCTACCGGAAACATTTATGACCGCGTGATCCCGACTGTGGATGCGACGATTGCAGGTGAATTCGGAAGAATTATGAACTGGGCAGATAAATATCGAAAACTGCAGGTAAGAACAAACGCAGATACGCCGCATGATGCGAAAAAAGCAAGAGAGCTTGGCGCTGAGGGCATCGGTCTTTGCCGTACAGAGCATATGTTCTTCGAGGGCGACAGAATTGATGCTTTCCGCGAAATGATCTGCGCAGATACGATTGAAGAAAGGGAAACTGCGCTGGAGAAGCTTCTTCCGGTACAGCAGAGTGATTTTGAAAAGCTTTATGAGGCGATGGAGGGCAATCCGGTAACGATCCGTTTCCTGGATCCGCCTCTGCACGAATTCGTTCCGCAGACAGATGAGGACATTCAGAAGCTGGCAGACAGTCAGGGAAAAACGGTTGAACAGATTCATGCAATCATCGATTCTCTCCATGAGTTTAACCCGATGATGGGACATCGCGGAGTGCGTCTGGCAGTTACGTATCCGGAGATTGCCAAGATGCAGACGAAAGCGGTAATCCGTGCAGCGATTAATGTTAAAAAAGCGCATCCGGATTGGGCAATCTGTCCGGAAATTATGATTCCGCTTATCGGCGACGATAAGGAGCTGAAATTTGCCAAGAAAACGGTTGTTGAGACAGCAGATGCGGAAATTGCAGCGGCAGGCAGCGATCTGAAATATCGTGTCGGCACGATGATCGAAATTCCGCGTGCGGCTCTGACTGCAGATGCTATTGCAAAAGACGCAGATTTCTTCTGTTTCGGTACAAATGACCTGACACAGATGACCTTTGGATTCTCGCGTGATGATGCAGGAAAATTCCTGGAAGCATACTATGAGAGAAAAATTTTCGAGAATGATCCGTTTGCAAAGCTTGACCAGAACGGTGTCGGTAAGCTGATGGAGATGGCAATCAACCTTGGCAAACCGGTTAATCCAAATCTGCATATTGGTATCTGCGGCGAGCATGGCGGAGATCCGTCCTCAGTAGAGTTCTGTCACAGAATCGGTCTGGACTATGTATCCTGCTCACCGTTCCGCGTGCCGATTGCAAGACTGGCAGCAGCACAGGCTGCTATCGCAGATAAGTAGAAGTTTGCGGGCTGTGTTAAACAGCAGCAAAGTTTAGGCTAAAAAATTTACCCTAAAATATAGAGACAGACTTTGTAACATGGAAATTCCATGATATGAAGTCTGTCTTTTTTGAATAAAAAAGCCGGTTGGCATAGATGCGCCAATCATTTTTCTGGATTAGTCTTAAAAAAGATGATATAATATGAGCAGAAAATGAAAGGAGACAGAAGAAATGATGTATCCATTTATGACGCTCAACGATGAAACGGAAATTGTGCATTCACATATGCTGCCGGACGGACGTGTTAAGGTATATATAGAAAGACCGGATGAAAAATATGGTTTCCTTCATGCTACCTGCTGGCTCCCGGAATACAAATGGGAAGATGTCTATAAGTTCTCTAATGGTGATATACAGAAATTCCAGGAAATCATTGAATCTACTGCCCATTTGATTATGGAATTCTCGCAAGAAGGGGGATTTGAAGGTGCCGCAAATTTTTAGGATAGGCTCTTATTGGGTATACTTTTGGACAAATGAAAATGAGCCGTTAGAGCCTGTCCATGTGCATGTTTCGCAGGGCAGCCCGGGAGCTAACGCTACAAAAATATGGATTACACGTAAAGGAAAATGTTACCTTTGCAATAATAATTCAAGAATTTCGGAAAGAACCCTCCGTAATATTATGCGTCTTATTGAAGCGCGGAGTTCTGAAATTATCGAAAAGTGGAAAGAATATTTTGGGGAAATTCGATATTATTGCTAAGTCTAATTACCTTGTACTGTGGTTTTCGCAGTATGGGGTCTTTTTTTGACTGGTGGAAAAGCGGGAACTGCTGGATATTTTACAGGATGATACCACTGCCACAGAGCAGGCATTAAATGCATTTGCATGGGGAGTGAGAGGGCAGTTCTTTTGGGAGGGCAATAAGCGGACAAGCCGGTTATTTTTAAAATTTTTTCAACACTTCAGACTTCCCGGACGTTTTATAAATGAATGCAAAAAAACAGCAGGAAACAACGGAAGGGAGGGAGCGGATTTTATTTGTACTCCGCTATTTCCAGGGCTACAATTCTGCAGAGCTTGGAAAGCTGTTTTCGCTTCCGCCTGCAACGGTGCGGTCCAGGCTGGCGGCTGCAAGACGGCGGCTGCGGAAACATTGGAGCTGAAGAAAGGGTGAGAAGATGTTGAAGAAGAAAAAATTAGTGGTGAATTGTGATTTATGTGATGCGAGAAAGGTGTCGGAGGAAGGGCTGGCAGGTTATGAACAGATCGTGCTCAACGTAGATGTGCTGGTAGTCGATAAGCGAAGCCGGGAGATCCTGCACAGGCTGCCTGTGATGTACAATGTGGACAGTACGATTGAGGCGGAAGAAGAGGTACAGCTTGTCACGGTGAACGGTCATTATGAGATTACCGGAGACATGAAGAGTGATAAAAAAATCATTCTGCTGGTAAATGGCAGTCTGGTGATTGAGCAGGGTACACAGGCTTATCTTGAGAATGTGGAAAGGATTTGTGTGAATGGTAAGGTGAGCTATCCACAGAGCATGGCACCGTGGCTTGGGATGCTTTCTGTAAACGGGGCTGCGTGCTGTATCCCGGAGGGATGTATTGCACTGAAAAAAGAGTTTGAAGCCGACCGTTATTTTCATCTACGGGCAAAGAATGGAGCAAAATATTATGCGGAGCGCAAGGTGCTTCTGACAGATCCGGAGGTGAATATGCAGGCCCTCGCGGAAAAAGAGGTTCGTTTTGTCACAAAGAAGGCAATTGTTCTGGAGAGGCTGGCAGCGCAGGCAGTGGAATTGTTTGACGAAGAAAGGGACCTGGTGGTTATTCCGGAGGGTTTTGCTTATGTGAAGGGTGATGCACACCTGGATGGGATGCTGCTGCGCAGATATGGCGGATGTCTGTTTATCGATGGCAATCTGCGGCTGGATGACAACAGTGATACCTGCATGCAGCAGGTAGAAAGGCTGATTGTAGAAGGAAAGGTACAGCTTCTGGAGCGTCAGAAGGAAGCGTTTCTGGATCTGAAGGCGGATTACCGGGAACTGGAAATCTGTAAGGGCAGACGTCTGGAAAATAAGGTGTCCGTCACCGTGGATCGTGGACTGCTTGCCGGAGCGGCGGAAGGTGTCTGTGTTGCAAACAGTGCAAGCGTGCGATTGAGGGAAGATGTGAAGCCGGAAGAAATTCTTGCAAAGCTTGAAATTAAAAACTGTGCAGGCGTATATTGCAGTCCGGCACAGCGCAGTGCGGTAGAAATGGTTTCGACCAACGTTGCCCGGATAACAGATTCGGATGGAGAGGATGGAGGAGAGTTCTCCGGGAAAGGCATCCTGGGGATGATGATGGATGCAAAGGTGGTAAATGCGGATCATTATATCTTATAATTTTTCTGGAATTTTCCGGGCGGGCAGCCAATCCGGCGCTGCTGGCGGCTCTGAAGACAGAAAATGAAGCCATGCACGGGCAAGTGCCGCCTCTTAGCAGAAAAACTTATTTAAGAAGGTGCCCTCTGGAATTTCCAGAAGGCACCTTTGTTATAATATGCAGCGTTTACTGGCGGTAGGTGTTTAAAAAGTCACCGTGGATGATGGGGATATTATTTCCCCCAGCATTTGAATAGATTTTGGGAAATTTCTTTTGCAGCTTCTTTCAAAGGCTCCAGGTACGGCAGAAGCTCTTCGCGGCTCTGTATGCCGATAAATCCGCTGAACGAAAGGGCAGCGATGATATTTCCCTCACAGTCGCGTACGGGAACAGAGATGCAGCTCCCGTTCTCGGAGGATTCCCGGTGCTCTGTTGCGAAGCCTTGCTTTGCTACGCTGCGCAGCTCCTGCCAGAAAAGATCCGGATCTGTGACGGTGTACGGAGTTAAAGGAACCATCTCGCAGTCTTCGAGCAGCAATTCCACCAGACTGATGGATAGCTCGGAGAGCAGCACTTTTCCGCCTGCGCATGCATAAAAAGGAATGGAAGAGAGCAGCGGAGGAACATAGTTGACCAGGCTGTTGGTGCGGGATTGCTGAAGGATGAAGCAGTTTGTTCCTTCGCGGACAAAAAGGTTCATAGGCTGTCCATGCTCCTTGGTATAACGGCTCATTGTGAAAAGAGAAATCTCTTTGATAGCCAGATAAAGATTATTTTTCTCAAGCATAAAGCTGAGCTTTTGCCCGGTGATGTAGCGGTCGTCTGCACACTGGTAGATCCATCCGTTTATTTCCAGGGTTTTCAAAATACGGAAAGTGGTGGAGGGGTTGAGCGAGCAGGACTTGGCTATTTCATTTACGCCCAAGGGCGCGCGGCTGATACGAAGCGTGTCCAGAACTTCCAGAGCGTTTTCTACCATTTTGATGGTTTCTGCATTCTTTTTTTCCAAAATGAATCCTCCTCGTTATTTTATATGTATAAGATCTTTGCGATGATTGGAATACTTTTTCCATACCAGAAATTCCAAATCTTTTCTTTATTTATATCATTTTACAGTGAAATTGTCAATAGAAAATCCGACAACCCAGATTGATAGGAATGTATATTCCGAACTAAAGGAGGAAAAACTGGGAAAAGAAAAAATAATTGTGAAATAATACAAAAAAATAGACGAATTAGTAGACGAAATTATGAAAACTTCTATATTTAGTCACAAAGACAGGAATATTAAAATTTAAA
>DKTR01000012.1:0-11368 GCA_002473385.1 Lachnospiraceae bacterium UBA7225 | reverse complement strand
AAATAATGGTTGACAGAAACTGGATATCGTAGTATTATTGAAAACAAGGAATAGTCATTCCGAACAAAAAGAACCAATTCTTTGATGAGGCGCCTATGCAAAGAGACGGAAAGAAAAATGAATAAAGAAAATATGGAATAACTGTTTAAAAAAAGAAAGGGAAAAAGGAGAAAAAATATGGCAAGAGAGAAACTAACAGGAATATATATTCCAGTAATCACACCTTTTAACAAGGACGAATCCATTAATTTTCAGGGAATTAAAGAAGTTGCAAAGTTTTTAGGAGAAAACGGTGTTACCGGCATTATTCCATCCGGTTCCACAGGTGAAATGATTGCTCTGACAAAAGAGGAGCAGATTGCTGTAAATAAAGCATATATAGAAGCAGGTCATGATAACGGGCTGAAGGTTGTTGCTTCCACGGGTGCATACCGCACAACAGATGTGGTGGATATGTCGAAGGCCGCTGAAAGTGACGGGGCAGATGGTATCATGGCAGTTACACCGTGGTACATGGGACCGAACGAAAAGGAGCTTTTTGGACATTATAAAGCGGTTCATGATGCAATTAATATTCCGGTAATGCTGTATCATAATCCGTATTATTCCACCGTACTTATGAGCGATGCATTTATGGCGAAGCTGTATAATGAAGGCTGCATCGACGCTGTGAAGGAACGTCAGGCAGACGTATACCGTCAGCAGAATCTGCGCAGACTTACAGATGATAACTTTGCAGTATTCTATGGTTATGATGTATGCCCGGTAGAGTGTCTGAGCTGTTGGACAGACGGCTGGGTATGCGGAACCGGAAACCTGTTCCCGGCAGAAAACACAGAGGTCTATAATCTGGCATCTGCGAAGAAGACGGCAGAGGCGATGAAGGCACAGGAAGAAAAGGTATGGCCGTATCTGCATTTGTTCTCCGAGGCTGATTCAAATGGCGATATTCTCTGGCTGCAGATTATTAAAGAAGGACTGAAGCTGCGCGGTGTGGATGCTGGCTATTGTCGTAAACCGGTATTGTCCGAACTTCCGGAAGAGACAATGGCGCGTCTGAAAAATACATTGAAGCATTTCGGTTATCTTGTGTAACAGATACTGGCAGAAGAATTACAAATGTGCAAGGGAGGGATAATTTCATATGAAAAAAATAATTTGTGCGATATTAACCGGCGGTATTCTGGCAGGTAGTATGGTTTTAGGCTGCGGCGCTTCGGAAACCACGAAGATTACCGTACTCCGTCCGGGAGACCAGGAGAAAGTAGCGTCGTTTCTGGAACCTGCAGTTGAGCAGTTTGAAGCCGAAAATCCGGATATTGAAGTGGAGATAATGTATGAATCCTGGGCAGGGTGGATACAGAAATATCCGACCTCTTTTGAGGCGGGAACCCAGCCGGATGTCGTTTTCTGGTGGGATAATAAATTAAATGATTCTTCGGCACATGACTGCCTGGTAAATCTGGAGAACCATCTGGATGAAGAGTTTTTCGCACAGATACCTGATAGCGTATGGAATCTTGTGAAAGCGGACAGTATGGAAGGAATTTACTATGTTCCTAGTAGTGTAGACTCCTTTGCCCTTTGTTATAATAAGGATGTGTTCGAAACGGCAGGTCTGGATCCTGAGAATCCCCCGGAAACATGGGAGGAGCTTCTGGGGGCGGCAAAGACCATTACGGAGAATGCGGGAGTCCCGGGTCTTGGAATTCCGGCGATCACAGGCTCAGAGGTTCTGGAGGAATTTATCGGTCTGTTTATAAATCAGGCGACGAATGCACCGGTTCTTGATGAAAACAGTATGCCATTGTTTGAGAATGAGGCGGGGCTTGAGGCGCTGCAGTTTGTGGAACAGCTTCTGCCTTACATTCAGGAATCTCCGACAGAATATGGACGAGGAGAGCTTCGCCCGCTTCTGAGAGATGGGCAGATCGGCATGATTATTGATGGACCATGGGCAGTGGCCGCGTTCACGGGGGCATATGGAGAAAATCTGGATGAAAGCCCGATTGGAGTTGCAGCTGTTCCGCAGAAAGAGGAAGGAGAGACGGTCGTGTGGGCCGGTACAAATGGCTGGGTTGCTACACGTGAGGAGACCGCAGAAGCTTCTGCAAAATTGATTGAGTTTTTGATGAGTCCGGAAATTCTGGAGTCGCATCATCTGGCATACGGCTCTGCTCCGCTATATGAATCGGAGTTTGAAAATGAGGCATTCCAGTATGATTATTGGCGCGTATTTTATGATGAAACACAGGATTATACCTTATACGGTATGATTGGTGCTGACAGTCCGACTCCTGCGGCATACTATACTGCGTTGGAGGAAGTTTGGCAGCAGCTGGTGCTGGGACAGCTTGGAGCGGAGGATGCTCTGGCAGCGGCAGCGGATGCAGCAGAGAGTGTAACGGCGCGGAATCAGTAACCGGTACGATGTCCAGACTGACCGTTTCGTCAGTCTGGACAATCTTTTTATGGAGAAGGGAGGCATTCTGGATTGAAAAGAAGTCAGCGGAGAAAAATAATTTTATCATTGCTTCCGCTTGTGCTTATTCTGTGTTTTGTATATGGATATCCATTGCTCAGGGTCTGCACCAGCGCCTTTCTGGGGTTTACAGGCTCCGCTAAAGGACAGTTTGTGGGACTGAAAAACTTTATTCTTATTAAAAACGATATTCCCAAAACTGTTATGATTACTCTGATCTGGACATTTGGATCAGTTATTCCTGCGATGGTTTTCGGACTAATGATTGCTATGATATGTAAGGAAAACTTCCGGGGGAAAAAAGCGGTGGTGGCAATCAACCTGCTGCCGTATGCGATTCCGCTGATTATTGTGGCATCCTGCTGGCGGTTTGTGTATAATCCCGATTTTGGTATTATCAATGTTTTACTAAAGAAGCTGGGATTGGTTGAAAACTCAATTACATTTCTGGGAATTGATATGGCTTTGTTTTCTGTAATTCTGGCACGTGTCTGGCGTGCAATGCCGTTTGCGTTTATGAATTATTATTCGGCACTGACGACCATCCCGCAGGAGCAGTATGAGCAGGCGTGTATTGATGGAGCCGGTACAATACAGAGGTTCTGGTATATTACGATTCCAAATCTGAAAGCAATTACCGGAAGCACTTTTATTGTTCTTATTGTTTGGACGTTTCTGGTGTTTGATATTATTTTTGGAATGACTGGCGGCGGACCGGTCAATGCGACAAAAACAATTTCTATGCATATCTATCAGGAAATGTTCAGTATGAAAAATCTTGGTACAGCCTCCGCATGGTCGCTGATTGCAATCCTGGTACTTGTTGTAATAACAATTATTTACTGGAAAATTATGAATAAGGAGGAAAAGGCATGATGAACAAAAAAACGCTGCCAGGGAAAATTGTACGTGCCGTGTTGTGTGTCATTTTCTGCGTGTTTGCCATTACTCCGATTTATACCGCGCTGATTGTATCGCTTACACCGTATTCTAATATACTGGAGCCGCAGCTTTTTCCGCATTATCTGGAATTTAAAAACTTTATAGATGCGTTTCAGCTAATCTGGCGAAATGTATTGAACAGCTTTTTGTATGCATGCTGCGCAACGGCTATGACGACGCTGGTTGCAGTGCCGGCAGCTTATGTGCTGGCAAAATACCGGTTTCAGTACCGGCAGGCAATGATGTTTATTCTGCTGATGACGCAGATGATGGCAGGCATTGTTATTTTACCAACTCTGTACAGGATGTTTCAGTCTCTGGGATTATTGAATTCACGGGGTGGGATGATTCTTGTGCTGACAGGCATTAATCTTGCATTGGTCGTTACTATATTGCATGGATATTTTTCAACACTTCCGATAGAACTGGAGGAGGCGGCTGCACTGGATGGATGCAGCTATGTGCAGCTTCTTCTGCGTGTTATTCTGCCGATCAGCGGTCCGGGCATTGCGGTCGGAGCAATTTTTGTATTTGTAAACAGCTATAATGAATTTGTGGTTCCGCTTTTTTTACTCACAGAAGCAAATAAATATCCGTTGACGCTGACAGTATACAGTCTGCTGAGTGATACGACGATCCGGTGGCATATTATGGCGGCAGCTTCATTGATTGGAATTATTCCACCGGTTTTTATTTTTACGTTTTTCCAAAAGTATATCATTCAGGGGATTACTTCGGGCGCAGTAAAAGGTTGATTATTTATAGGAGGACAGAATATGCAGGAGATTCTGAATGCGGCTTTTATCGGCTGCGGAGCAATTGCACAGAAAAAACATCTCCCGCTTGCAAAAGAAAATCCGAATCTGCATATAAAAATGCTGTATGATGTTAATTCGGAATCTTCAGAAGCGTGCAGGAAACTGTTTGGCAGAGAGGATACTGTTGCTGTGGCAGATCCGGAGGCAATTTTTGCGAGTGATGATATAGATATTGTATTTATAGGAACGCCGAACTGTACACATGCAGAGTATGCGATAAAAGCACTTAATCGAAAAAAACATGTGATCTGTGAAAAGCCGATGGCATGTACAGCGGCTGATGCCGGAGCAATGTTAAAAGCAGCAAAGCGGAACCGGAGAGTGCTTCATATTTCTTATCAAAATCGTTACACGGACCAGGCGCAGTATGTGAAGCGCATCTGCGAAGAAGGAATGTTACAGGACATTTATTACATGAAAGCTTATGCTGTACGTCGCCGGGCGGTTCCAACCTGGGGCGCTGCAGGGCAGCGGGCAATACAAGGCGGCGGAGCACTGATAGATATTGGCTCACATTCGATAGATCTGGCACTCTGGCTGTCGGATAATTTTGAACCGGCATATGCGGTTGGAATGACCTATAATAAAATCATGCGCCGGGGAAGCGAGGCGAATCTGTGGGGAAACTGGAACCCGGAAAAGATGGAAACGGAAGATTGTGCCGTAGGATTCGTTGTTATGAAAAACGGGATGACTCTGACTGTTGAGAGTGCCTATGCGCTGAACACAGCGTTTGAGATGGAGGCGAGTGTAGATTTGTTCGGCACTGGCGCGGGAGTCTCGCTGAGAGAAGAAGATGGGATTACGCTGATTCATGAGTTAGATGGCAAAATGTGCCGGACAGAAAATCGGCTGCAGGAGACAAAGCGTTCTCTAACACCGCGGGGAGTGCTGGATACACCGTCAAAAAGAGAACAACGAGCAGTGATTGACAAGATTCTGGCAGGAAATATAGAACTGGAAACAGCGCGGCAGGCATGTGTGACTGCAGCAATTGTGGAAGGAATCTATATTTCTGCGGAAACGGGCAAGCCATTTTATTTCTGAAGATTCGGTCGGGAGGGAAAATATGCAGGAATATCGGATACCATGGGGACAATGGTATGGACAGAAGGAGAAAAAACTGACATTTCCAGATGGATGGGAGGTGTACTACTGCGGCATGAGAGAATTTCCGGGACTTTCCGGAGAGCAGATTCTTGACAAAATAAATCACCCGGTTGCTTCTGAAACGCTGGAGCATATGGCGGCAGGAAAGAAAAGTGCCTGTATTATTATAGACGACATTTCCAGACCAACACCGGGGAATGTGCTGTTGCCGATGGTGATTCAAAAGCTGGTAGCATCGGGAATGGATTTTAGCCAGATTAAGGTATTGGTTGCACTGGGCGGACATCGTCCGATGACGAGGCAGGAACTGGAGCGGAAGGTGGGACGGTGGGTTCTGGAGCATGTGCAGGTTTTAAACCATTCTCCCTATGCAGCAGATCTCGTGCAGATAGAGGATGCTGAGCAGGTGATTAAAGTAAACAGAAATTATATGGATGCCGAATTGAAGATTGCGGTGGGTTGTATCGTCCCGCATACATTGGCAGGCTTTTCCGGAGGAGCGAAAGCAGTTATCCCGGGAATCGGCGGGATAGAGACACTGAAAAGTAATCATTCGCTTGTGTTTACGGATAAAAATAAAAGCATGTCTTTTAAAACAAGTACCTGTAATCCGGATAATGCCATGCGCAGCAATATGGAGCGCATTGTAGGTAAGGCGGGGCTGGACTTTATCGTTAATGTGGTGCTGAATGGCAATATGGAAATTGCGGATGTATTCTGCGGGCATTTTATAAAAGCACACCGGGCCGCCTGCAACAGGGCGATGGAAATTCTGAAAACACCGTTGGTGAGAGGGGCAGACATTGTGATTCTTTCCGCATATCCAAAGGATACGGAATATCAGCAAATAGGAACGTGTTTTGCTGTTCTTGGTCATCACAAAGAGGCCGCAGTCCGGGAAGATGGTACGATAGTGGCTATGACAGCAGCGAGTGAGGGAGCTGGTTTTCATGCGCTTTTCGGTCCGGGGATGAGTCTGTTCTCACCGCACGATGATAATGTTCCGCCCTTTGAACTGAAAGGCAGAGAAACACTGATTTTTTCAGATGGAGTACAGCGTGTGGATATTATGCAGTATTACCGGGAAGAGGCGCCTGAAATCTGTGGAACATGGGAAGAGATATTGACGCGTCTGGAGGAAAAATATAAAGGACGAAAGCCGCTTGTAGCAATTTATCCAATGGCGGCTGTTCAGATTGGTTGTATGGATACTGAGACAGTCGATGCGGCAGGGAGGGAAAATAAATGAGTGCAAAAATAGACGTTGCGATTATCGGCGGTGGCGTTGTCGGCAGTGCGGTGGCAAGAGAATTATCGCGTTTTCGGCTCAATATCTGTGTGCTGGAAAAAGAGCTGGATGTGTGTAACGGCGTCAGCGGGAGGAATACAGGACTTCTGCATTCCGGCATTTTAAATAAGAAAAATATGCTTCGCACAGAATGCTGTATGGAAGGGAATAAAGAGTTTGAGCAGGTGGCACAAGAACTGGATGTTCCGTTCAGACGCTGCGGTAAGCTGATTGTGGGATTTGGAGAAGAGGAAAGAGGGCGTCTGGAAAAGCTGTACAAGCAAGGAATGGAAAATGGTGTTCCAGGAATTCGCATGATTAATGCGGCAGAAATTAAGCGGCTTGATCCGAACGTAGATGGAGAATTTGCCATTCATGTTCCTTCTGCAGGAATTCTGTGTCCATTTACCTATACCATCGCACTTGCGGAAAATGCCGTGCAAAATGGTGTAAAATATTGTTTTGACTGCGAAGTGACGGGCATTTCAAGGAATGAGCAGGGGGATTTCAGTCTGGAAACAAAACAGGGAAAAATGACGGCGAGATGGGTGATTAATTGTGCAGGGCTGTATGCGTATAAGATATCAGAGATGCTGGGATTTGGAAAGTATCAGCCCAGTCGCGTGAAAGGAGAATATGAGATTCTGGATAAAAAGGCGGGAAAATATCTTTCGCTTCCCGTTTATCCGACACCGAATGAATATGGTGCATTTGATATCCATGTTACCCCGACGATTGACGGCAACGTGCTGGTGGGACCGACGATCGAACATATCGGAGAGGGGATAGATTATGCGGCAACACAGTCGATGATAGAGGTTCTTGAGAAACAAGGTTCTAAAATGTTCCGGTATGTAAAACGGGATTATTATATCCGGAATTATGTGGGAGTATTTCCGACTGTTGAAGACCCGGAAACGCATGAAGAGATGGATTTCAGAATAGAGACGAAAGAGAGTGTTCCCTGTGCTGTAAATGTTGTAGGAATTAATTCACCGGGACTGACAAGCGCACTGCCGATTGCAAGGAGAGTGATTGCGAAGATCAGACAAAGTGAGGCGCTGACGATGAATGAAAAATTTAATCCGGTACGGCGGGGAATGGTAAAATTTTCGCAGAAGAATGAGGAAGAAAAAAGACGGCTGATTGCACAGAATCCTGATTATGGAGAAATTTACTGCCGGTGTGAATGTGTCACAAAGGCAGAGGTGAAGGCTGCTGTACATAATATATTGGGTGTCACTACAGTGAGTGGTATAAAGTATCGGACAAGAGCAACTATGGGAAGATGTCAGGGCGGTTATTGCGAAACCAGGCTGACACAGCTCATCCAGCAGGAACTGGGAAAGAAAAAAGAAGAAATCCTGCTGAATAAACCAGAGGCATATATGTTTACCGGGGAGGTGAAGTAAGTGGAACAACGGGATGTGGTAATTATCGGAGGAGGTCCTGCTGGTCTTGCAGCAGCGGTAAAGCTGAAAGAGAAGGAAATTAATGATATCCTGATTATTGAGCGGGAACGTCAGTTGGGTGGGATTCTTCGTCAGTGTATTCATGACGGGTTTGGACTGACACGTTTTGGGGAGACATTAAGCGGCCCGGAATATTCACAGAGATTTATTGATGAGGTGGAAACTCTTGGTATTGATTTTATCACAAATGCGACGGTTATTGATCTGACGGGAGATAAAATTGTTACGGTGGCTACCAGAGACGGACTGCTGCAGGTACAGGCAAAAACAGTGATTCTTGCTATGGGCTGCCGGGAGAGGACAAGAGGGGCGCTGGCGATTCCGGGAACACGTCCATCAGGAATTTACAATGCAGGAGTGGCTCAGAGCTATATTAATCTGTTTAATACGATGGTCGGAAAAGAAGTGATCATTATGGGTTCCGGGGATATTGGGTTAATAATGGCGCGCCGCCTGACGCTGGAGGGCGCACATGTAAAAGCAGTATTTGAAGTGCTTCCGTATCCGAGCGGACTTCCAAGAAACATCGAGCAGTGTCTGCATGATTACGATATTCCCCTGTACTTAAGCCATTCTGTTATTGAAATTAAAGGCAATGAGCGCATAGAAGGGGTGAGGGTGGCAGAAGTAGGAACAGATTTGAAGCCGATTCCAGGCACAGAGAAAGACTTTTCCTGTGACACTTTAATTCTTTCTGTTGGACTGATACCGGAAAATGAATTGTCGCTGGCGGCCGGTGCCGTGCTGGATGAGAGAACAAAAGGTGCTTTTGTGGATGAAAATTTCCAGACGAATGTACCAGGAATCTTTGCAGCAGGAAATGTGCTGCATGTTCATGATCTGGTGGATTTTGTTTCGCTGGAAGCGGAAGCGCTTGCGGAAGGGGCGGCACAGTATCTGAAACGCGGATATCTGGAAGCGTGTGACATTCCGGTAGAAACAGATGCCAAAATAGGACACGTCATTCCGCAGAGGATCAGCGGAAAGAAAAATTTCCGGATGTCTATGCGGGTGCGAAAACCGACTGGTAAATGCAGGATAGAGGTACGGCAGGGAGAACATCTGATAAAGAGTGTTCCTCTTCCCAAGGCTCTGCCAGCGGAGATGATACAGTTTGAAGTAGAGGCAGATCAGATTTTGCCGAATGGGAAGATAGAGGTGTCAGTCTATGAAAAGTAGAACATTTGTCTGCATAGTGTGTCCAAACGGGTGCACTGTTGAGGTGCAATATGAGGAGCAGGAAGTACTGGCTATCAGCGGAAACAAGTGTAAAAAGGGTGCGGAATATGTGACACAGGAGATGACTGATCCGCGAAGAACGATTGCTACGACTGTGCCAATTTCAGGAGCGGAGCTGCCGCTTTGCAGTGTCAGGCTGACAAAAGCGATTCCGAAAAAAGACATTTTCCGTGTCATGGAGGAAATACGGAAGGTAAGCCTGGAAGCTCCGGTAACTATCGGGCAGACTGTGATCCGGAACGTATGCGGGCTGGACAGCGATGTAATCGTTACAAAGAATATGAAAAGAGAAATGAACAAAAACTGATAGCGTAATGATTTAACTTTCTGGAAAAATGGGGAATAAAAAGGTGTCCATCGTATTTTGCGATGGGCACCTTTTGGAGATCATTACTGGCGGTAGGTGCTTAAAAAGTCGCCGATTTTACGTGTTGCCTGTTCGAGTACCTCGACACGCGGAAGGTACACAACGCGGAAATGATCCGGATCTTTCCAGTTGAAGCCGCCGCCGTGGATGATGAGGATTTTTTTCTCGCGCAGCAGGTCGAGGGCAAACTGTTCATCATTTGTGATATTGAACCGTTTTACGTCCAGTTTCGGGAAAATGTAAAAGGCAGCCTTTGGCTTGACAGCGGTGATGCCGGGGATATCGGTTAAGGCTTTGTAGATAAATTCGCGCTGTTCATAGATGCGCCCGCCCGGGACGATATAATCCTTTACGCTCTGGTGCCCGCCGAGCGCCGTCTGTACGATGGACTGTGCAGGCACATTGGAGCAGAGACGCATGTTTGAGAGCATGTTCAGCCCTTCGATATAATCTTTCACATGCCGTTTGTTTCCGCTTAAAATCATCCAGCCGATGCGGAAGCCTGCAATCATATGAGACTTGGACAGTCCGCTGAAGGTGACGCAGAACAGATCGGGCGCAAGGGAAGCGATGGAGATATGCTCTTCACCGTCCATTACCAGGCGGTCGTAAATCTCGTCAGAGAAAATGATGAGCTGATGCTCACGCGCAACCTCCACAATCTGCTGCAGTACCTCGCGCGGATACAGCGCGCCGGTGGGGTTATTGGGATTGATGATAACAATTGCCTTTGTGCGGTCATTGACCTTCTTTTTGATGTCGTCGATATCCGGATACCATTCGGACTGCTCGTCGCAGATGTAGTGAACAGCTTTGCCGCCGGCGAGGGTCGCACACGCTGTCCACAGCGGATAATCCGGTGAAGGAATCAGAATCTCATCGCCATCGTCCAGCAGGGCAGACATACACAGGTTGATTAGTTCACTTACACCGTTCCCGGTATAAATATCGTCGATGGAAACATTTGGAATATTTTTGAGCTGCGCATACTGCATGATCGCTTTCCGCGCAGCAAAGAGTCCCTTTGCATCGGAATAGCCCTCACTTTCGGTGAGCTGCTGGCGCATGTCATAGATAACCTCGTCCGGCGTACGGAAGCCAAAGGGGGCGGGGTTGCCGATGTTCAGCTTGAGGACGTGGGTTCCGGCGCTTTCCATTCTGCTCGCTTCCTCCACGACAGGTCCTCTCACATCATATAAAACATTATCCAGTTTTGACGATTTTTTGAATTCACGCATGTTGCTTCCTCCCGATATATCTTTTTCTTTTTTTTCGTGATGATCTAAAGCTTCTGTATTTCCATTGATCAGCCAGTCCTCTTCTACGTGCAGGGCGGCGGCGAGAAAATGAAGAATATCCGCCCGCGGGACGGTTTTTCCGCTCACATATTGGCTTACATGGCTCTTGCCAAGCTTTACGCCCTGCCCGGCGGCGGCACGCACCAGATCCACCTGCTTAATACCGCAGTCGTCCATTGCTTTCCGGAGCCTGTCTGCAAAGGTCTCATTTGACATATATGTCCTCCTTTAGAAAATGGGGTTTCTATAAAGTTCAAAAATGATTATACAACAGCGAAAAGAAAAGTTCAATAGGAAAATAAAAAGTTCAAAATATGAATATAAGTTCAATTTCAAGAAGCAGCCATAAATA
>DKTR01000093.1 GCA_002473385.1 Lachnospiraceae bacterium UBA7225 | reverse complement strand
CGCGGGTAAATTCGGCAATCCCGCTGCCTTTCTCCAGACCGTCTACCAAAATCTTTTCAATCTGTTCATGGCTTTTCAGCTTCATAATTTCTCCGAGTTCCCGGCTCCATGATTTTACCCAAGCTACCGTTTGTTTGGATACCTGTGTGATCTTCAATCCATTTTCCATTTCTGACAGATAATACCCGGCAAAATCCGGGACAAACGCGGAAAAGCATTCCCAAAACACGGTTTCCAGCTTCTCCCGCAAGGGATCATCCAGCTTGATACCCGGCCAAATGTCTTTGGCGAAGGTTTCCAGATCAACGGCGTTTTCTGTTCCCGAAAGCACCAGATCCGTTTCTTCTAAAAGAAGCTGTGTAATCTGTTCCTCCAGATCACTCATGATTCCTACGGTTTCTTTCGATTTCAGATACCCCTCGTCTGCCAGAATATCCGCGAGGTCATGGTCTGCCTTTTGCAGAAATGCGTCAATCGCTTTAATTAACGGCTTACAGTTCAGACACATAATCCACCTCGCGTTTCCCTGCGAGAAATTTATTGATAAAATACTGCTGTCCGCGCCCTGTAACCTTCGGAGTTTTACTCACTGTGGTATGTCCATCCGCATGGGTAACGGCAGTTTCCTTGATCTCAAACAGCCCTAATTCCATGCTGCGCTGGGTCGGCATATTGTAGTCCGTTCCCTGCCGCCGGATTAAATACCCGTTTTGACGCATCCAATGAAACAATCGGTTTTGCCCGATATCCACCCCGTTTTGTTTCAACACCTTCGCAAGCTCTCCAATCAGGATCGTCGCGGTACTTGCAGCAACCGCGTTCGCGAACAATGCTTTCGGGCGTAATTCCTCAATCCGTTTGGCCTGCTCTATGACCTTCTTTTCGCTCTCGTCATATTTACTTTTTAAATACAAAAGCGCACGAGAAAGCAATTCTTCACCGTCTACCGTTTCCTGACCCACAAGATAGCCGCCGTGTTTTCGGATGGATGGCAGTACCTCCGACGTAACCCATCGTCGGAATTTACGCGCGCCGGGGAGCTTGCTGGAAAGAACGAGGCTGTATAATCCACTCTCGTTAATCGTAATCATATTGCGGTTTTGGCTGCCGTCGTAAATCGCGACGGCAGCTTTATCCTCCTCGTCAACGTGCTTTGCAAGTGCGTCCCGGGAATTGCTGTAACCCAATACATCCGCCACATCTTTCCCGACTAATCGCGGCTCTCCGTTGATCTTAATGCCGCGTATTACCCCGAACTCTGGATGATCAAAAAAAGTCAGATTCTTCATTGGTTTTCCTCCTTATCTATTTTCGTCAACATATGCTTTACTTCTTTCATCACGGCTACCACCGCATCGTCATGATTCCCCGCCGCCTTTTCAATCTGCTTTTGCAGGCTCATAGACAACGAACCGATATCAAAGCCTGTACCGATAGTTTGGGTTTTCTGATAGGCAAGAGGAATATCTCCCCATTCGTCCGGGTAATTCTCGGATACCTTGTCTTTTCCCAGTGCGCTGATTGCAAGCTCGTGCGCCATATTGGGAGTGATCCCTCCCGCACTGTTTGCAACTGCCAGCAGTTTGTAAAGGTCGTCTGGGTTTGTAATGTCAGGCTCAAGAAAATACGCCTCCACATACTTAAACTGATACCCATTCAAAAGACGGTTGTTAATGGCCCATGCAAGGCTCTTGCGCTCCGGCTGGAATACCTGTTCCTCCGTGACCTCCCGCGCGGTTTGCGCTGTGGCCCGGTTAAAATCTGTTGTATAGCCTACATAGAGGTCGGGGAGCTGGAACGAAGATTGCACCTTACGGCGGTTGTTGTCCAGATAATCTTGAAAAAGCTCGTCCTTTTGGAGAATGTTTGCAAGGTCTTTGATCTCGATTTCCGGTTTTTCCGATTGCTCCATATCTGTGCGCCCTTCGGTATTTTCGGTTTCCAGAACGATAAAAGCGTGCTGCCCGGATTCTCCTTTGATATCGTTCATGTAGTGCTGGAGCTTTACAAAGCTGTCGTCCGTGAGTGTGCCGCCTTTTACGATAATCATAAGGGGCGTATGTCTGCCGTTGACAAAATAGTTGTTGTTGAGTTTTTCCGCCCTGCGGCTGCCGTCTACTCCAAGCGTTTGCCCGATCCAGCGCACTTCCCCGTATGGCTTTGTGCCAATCGCAAACTCCATAATTTCATTTGCCTGATATTCCAGATCCAGCGTTTCCCCCTCGGCAAGATAATTTCCGTCCCGGCTGTCCATAATGCGGGGATCGCCAAATTCCCGGAAATAAACGGTTTTGCCGCCTATTTCCTGCTTATACTTACAGTAGCGTTTCTTACGCTCGGTCTGCTGACCGTGGTGGTAATAAATGGTAGGGATGTAAGGGTCAAGGGGCTTTGTTTTGCGCACGGAAGGAGTGTCTTTGATAAACTCAAGCTGTACCACCTCTCCGGCCATGTTTCGGATCACTTCAAGATAAGAAATCCCATAGGTTTCCCGCGCCTCGATGATGTCCTCGAACACCTCTTTGGTATCCTGTTCGATATTTAGCAGTTCGATAATCTCCTGCGCTTTGGTAAATTCCTGCTTCATTTCCTGTGTTTCTTCCACATCCTCAACATATCTCACGCCAATGCCAAAACCGGCAATGTTATTTTTATAGGCCCGGATACACTGGGGGAGGATCGTGCTGTGTTTTACCAGAACACTCAAGCCATGCAGGTCGGTCGGCGGCATCATCCAGTCCCCCGCGTTATACGTTTCCTGCTCGGACAACTGGGTACAGGTGTCCGCTTTCTCAATGCGGTTTGTTTGTGATTTAATAATGTGTACCTGCATCCCCCGTTTTGTTTTATCCATTCTTTTTTCCCTCCCTTCTTTTTGGTGGTTTCACTGGCAGGCAAAGCAAAAGGACGCAGTCTGCTTCATCCGGGGACGGCTGCCCCCGCTTCTTTACCGCGTCCTTACTTTCGATTCTGATTTTACTGGTTTCGGTCAAGGTGTACTTGCGCCCAGAAAGCTGCGCTACTAGATCGTTGTCGTTGGGTAGAATCAGCTCTACGGGCTTTTTGTTGCCGTCCTCATCAAAGGGCTGCAACAGCTTTTTGACCACCGACATCATATAGGTGGTACTGTCGTGGTAATACTTGTGTTTAATCCGCTGGCCGAATTTTACTGGGTAAATCTCAAGCCACCAAAAACGTTCCGGGTCATTCCTCTTTATTTGCCGCAGGCGGTCTACGACACCGCCACCCACTCCGCCGTCGTCTATCTTGACAGGGATCGGGCTTGTGAGCTTGTACCGCTGCACCAGTTCTTCCCCACATAGAATGATGTCGTCTGCGGTTTTCATGGTATCCTGTCCCTGCCGCTTTTTGTAGAACGTCACTTTTTCGTCCACCTTGTAGCCGATCACCGTCTTATCGTCGCCGAAGCGGGCAACGTCACATCCAATATGCACCGTGAACGGCTGTTTTCTGGGACAATATTCTGTCATGATGGATTTTTCGACTAAGGGCAGCGGGATAAAAATATCATCCTCCTGCAACGGAAATTCTCCCGCAACACGTACCCGGAACACGTCGCTGTCCTCCCCGTACATTTGAATGATAGTGTCTACGAAATCCGACGATACACGGCTGCTGTTCCTTCCGTCAATATGGAACGTCGAATAGCTGGCCCGGTTTTTATGGTGACTGTCGTAGAAAAATCCAGACAATTGCGTGGGATTCCCGCACATGAGCAGCCGCGCCCCCGGTGTTGACAGGGAACCGAGCACAGGCTCAAAGATGCTGTCGGCTACGCCGCTGGCCTCGTCGATGATGTATAAAACGTGTTCGGCGTGAAATCCCTGCAATGCGTCTGGCTTGCTGGCTGTCCGCGCTACGGCAAACCATTCTTCCGGGTAGCCTCTCATATAAACCTTTTCCTTTGTCCAGATCAGCTCATTTGCCAGAATGGGATTGTGCCGCAGCCACTTGCTGACTTCTGCCCAGAGAATATCAAACAATTGATGCTGCGTGGGGGCTGTACATGGAACTTTAGGAAAGGGCCGGGTCAACATAAACCAAATCACCACCCACGCCTCCACAGTGCTTTTTCCTACCCCGTGACCGCTTCGTACTGTGGTCAGTTTATTCTGCTGGACGCTGCGCAGTATCTTTGCCTGCTCTGCGTCTGGTGTTGCCCCAATTACGTCCTTTACGAACTCAACGGGATGACTGTTATAAAACAAAATGGCACGCTCTAAGTCACTCACTACCGTCGTCCTCTCTTTCATTTTTTTGGAATATGGAAATAATGGCATTTGCAAACTGGGCTGGGCCGCTGCCCTCTCCGTTTGTGCCCTCATCCTCAAGAGTGCGGTTGAGCCGTTCGAGGTCGGTTGCCATTTTGATATACTCCCGGATGTCTTTCGGGGTCATGTCCTCAACCGGCAACTCTTGCAGGGCTTCCAGAGCTTTCTTTTGAAGCTGCATGGCGATCCCGATATGGCGTTCTGTCATGGCTTTTCTTGCCTTGACCGCCTTTGCACGCGCCTCTTTTTCCAGCTCGTTATCATAAGCCCTCACACGCTCCTGCCAGTTCCAGCACTCTTTCCAACGGCGGATTAAGGTATCACTTTTCCGCAACCTTTCCGCAACCGCTGTGAATGTCCGCTTTTCGCCCATATCCCGGTAAATCACGAACGCCTCATATGCTTTTTCTCCCTCGCCTTTTTGACGCTCCCACACTTTGTCTGTCTTTGGCATAGCCTCCTCTCCTTAATACATTTTCTCCTAATAAAAAAGAACCTTGCCGAAACAAAGTTCTCTTTCGTCTACTTATGAAACAGTTCGCTGTGCGACCCTGTTCTGGTTAATGTTAAAATAAGCTCACTGCCATCAACCTTATAAATCAGTAACCAGTCAGGTTGAATGTGGCACTCCCGATATCCAATATAATTTCCACTGAGGGGGTGGTCGTTGTGTTTTTCTTCCAATGGTTTCTCCGCCGCCAAAATATCCACAATATCCAGTAACAGCTCTACGTTTTTCCCCTGTTTCTTCACACGCTTGTAGTCTTTCTTAAACTTCGAGGAATAAAAAACATCAAGCATCCAAAGCCTCCTTTAAAGCATCGCGACTTTTAAATGGGCCAGACAGGTTTCTTTTCTGATTTACCTCCTCCATCGCTTGCCGCGTTTCCTCGTTGGGACGCTCCACACTAAGCTCAAAAGGGATACCTCCTTGGCGAATCACCGCTTTTGCAAAGATGTTGAAAGCGGTAGACATGGTCATTCCTAATTCGCCGCAAATCTCATCAAATAGCTTTTTGTCCTTTTCATCAATCCGAATATTAACATTTGTCTGTGCCATACTATCACCCTAATCCATATATTTTATTTACATTATATCAACTTTTCATTACAATGTAAATAAAATATCGCAATCTTATTCCGTAA
>DKTR01000011.1:6783-35400 GCA_002473385.1 Lachnospiraceae bacterium UBA7225 | reverse complement strand
TAATAACCACTCCTAACTATATATTATTATATTATTATCTGTAAAAAATTTCAAGTATATCCGTATTTTTTTTACGGAATTACTGCACTTTTGCTTCATTCAGTAAAAATGCTCGATATCGGTTTTACTTACTGATAACGGGCATAGCCTTTACTCCAGCAGTTCATAACTCCAGGTCATTTCCGCAGAACAGGCAAAATTCCATTTCGACAGACCCCTGAGATAGCAAATGCCTGTGACAATACGGACACTTCCAGAAGAACTGGAATACCAATAATCCGATTATATTTATTATCAGTCCGGCAATACCGAAAAAAATATGAACTGCTTCCGCTGTATTCACTCCGATAATCATGAATAAAATTCCAACTACGATCAGAGTCCAGCCTGTCCGCCGGACATATCGCAATGTCATAGCGATTCCCTCTTTCTAAAAATCTGTGCTGGAAATTCCGGGCAGGTTGGATAAATTGTTGCCGCTGTTTTGCTTTCAATTCCTGTTATCTTTACGCTATTGACATATGCTCTCTTTGATGCATACGGATTCGCATATGCCTTCACCGCATTAAGCGTACTGTTGTAACCATCCGGAGTCGCATTTATTGTCCGTGAACCTTGAATAATATTCGGTTTTGCTGCTTCGCCTGCATAATTAAATGTTGGATATTGATAGCCTATGGCTGTTGCCCCTTTTGTAGAAACATAAGTCAGTGACTGCTTACTATCCGGTTCCCCCTTTAATTTCACATATTTAAAGCTGACAGTTGTAGTATGTGAATATGAATACACAATTGACGCTTTGGAAATTTCTGTGGTCTTTGATATACCACTGACAAATGCTTTGGCAGTATCATACACTATTACGGCTCTATTAGCACCCGGAATATTTCCTGCTGTCACAGATGCAACCGTCTTTATTGCATTCATGACCCCTGCCTTCCATTTATATATAGAAGAGAGTGCTTTGCTTCCAGACAATTTTAATTTGGAACTTCGCGAATTTGGCTGTGCTGTTAAAGTCTGAACAACATATTTTTTTCCGCCATAAGAATATTCCGAACTACTGGAGAGCCATGTAACATTACTTGACACCGGTTTTGCAACATACGGTATAATGTCTGAATTATTTCGTTTCTGTTTCCCGGAGGTCGGCATATACCGGAAAATCCATATTGTTCTTTTCGTGCTTTGCTGCTGTCTTTATTTTATGCTTATTTATTTCTTTTCCTGGAAAAAAGCAAAAGAAATCGAGCAGAAAACGCAGGAGCTGCAGCATCAGAAAGAAGCTTTCCTCAGCAGTCACGAGCTGGTTACTTCGCTCTCGCACGATTTGCGGACGCCTCTTACATCTCTGATTGGCTATCTGGAAATCTCTCTGAATGAAAAGCTGTGTCCCTCAGAAAAGCTTCCCGATTATCAGCGGGCAGTTTTGCAGAAAGCAATACAGATTAAAGATTTTTCCGATACGCTATTTGAATATTTCTGGGTAATGAACCCGCAGCGGGAACTGCAGACCGAAAAGGTATATGGAAATGAGCTTGTCTTTCAGATGGCAGAGGAGCCGTTAGGCGATTTAGAAGCTGATAGAGTGACCGTCGAACGGAAAATGTCGGATATTACCTGTCAGCTTATGCTGAATACAGCTCTGATTCACCGCGTATTTGACAATATTTTTTCAAACTTGCGCAAATACGCGGATTTCTCTGAGCAGGTTACCGCCGTCTACGACATGCAGGATGGTTTTCTGATGCTGTCCTTTGCAAATAAAAAGAGAAAAGCGATATCATCCGGCTGCAGACATAAAATCAGTCTGAAAAGCTGCCAGGTAATTGTACAGAAACATCATGGAAGGCTTATCATAGAGCAGGATGAACAGAACTTTAAAATAGCCATATATCTGCCACATTTATAAGATCAGCCCCATCTTACGACGAGGGCTGATTCGTCCGGGCAATCTGCAAAGAATTTTTATTCAGCCACGTCCACAAGTACAACCTTACAGCGCTTTTTATAACAGGCAATCCCATACTTTAAAATATGCTCTATTCCTTCATCACGGAGACTTTCTTCATATCGGTTCACTTCTATCTGCTCTATAGCTTCGCGGCAGCTTTCCTCCAGTTTACCGTTTTCCGCATATTTTATCTCAACTACAATACCCGTTTCTTCATCGTCCGTTACAAGCAGTATGTCACTATAACCGTCTCCTGTTTCCCGATTGGAAGATACGATCCAGGCTGGATGACTGCCAAGAATTCCAAGTAAAATTCCATGGTAGAAGTTTTCTTTTAATCGCTTTTTCACAAAGGTATCCCGGATGCTAATTGTCCTTTTCAGAAATTGCGTAAACTGTTTTTCTACCTCTTCCGCATTTCCTTTTTGCAGCGCGTGGCAGAAGTTTTCTACTGTTTCACGGTTTTTATGGATATCCTCCTTAAAAAGAGTCATAATCTGCTCCGTAAAAATTTCCCGGATTTCCATATTGGGGATGGCAAGACAGAAGGTTTTCTTTTCCGGCTTTCCCCTCTGAGTAAGATATCCCGTTGTAAAGAGAACACTCCACAAGTTATCAATGGAACTGTACATATCCTGATAGGTCAGTTCTTGATGAATCTCCTTCCGGATTGTCTCTCCGGCAATCAGACTTTCAATCTCCTGTTTCGTTGAACCAGCATCAGCCTGCTGTATAAATCGCTTCACTGCATCGTTGCTGCTGGTATTAGACCAGTAATTCTGCGGCTGCGTCTCACTATCCGCCCTCAGAGAATCACAATAATTAAGCACATCCCACGGACAATATACTCCCACGTCTCCAAATTGGTAACCGTCATACCATTCTTTTATCGCTTCGTAGTTGCCGGATAATCCGTAGTAGTCTAATAACGCTCTCACTTCTGTATCTGTAAATCCAAAATATTCATCAAACCGTACATCCGCTATGGATAATACACGCAGATTATTTAGCCCGGTAAAGATGCTTTCTTTTGAAATCCGCATGCACCCGGTCAACACTGCAAACTGCAGGTTTTCATTTGTTTTCAGCGTCTGCTCAAACAGGTTACGGATTAACACAAGCATCTGATCATAATAGCCCTGACTAAATGCTTTTGCCAGCGGCACATCATATTCATCAAGAAGGATCACTGCTTTCTGACCGCAATGCTTTTTCAACAATCCCGATAATTCACGCAGGCTCCCGAAAAGCGCCGCATCATCCATATTGCGATCTAACAAGTCTGCAAATTTCTCCTTATCATACTCTGTAAGCTTCTCGCTTTCCAAAAGATACTGCATCCGACCGGCTTCCTCATTAATCGTCCATACCGCCATTGCCCGTGCAGTTTCGTAGTTTCCTGCGTTAATACCTTTTAAGGATACTGAGATCACAGGAAACTTTCCCATATATGCTTCGCAGAGAGCTGGCGCTTCAGAAATTTTCAATCCATCAAAGAGCGATTTATCTGTATTCACATCAAAAAAGTATTTCAGCATACTCATGTTCAGAGATTTTCCAAATCTGCGCGGACGCGTAAACAAATTCACCTTTGCCCAGTTTTCAAGCAGCTCCTGAATCATTTCTGTTTTATCTACATAATAAAAACCTTCTGTCCGAATCTCCTGAAAGTCCTCAATCCCGATAGGGAGCTTCTTTTTTCTTATTTCCATGTTATTATCACGCTCCTTTTCCAATTACTCTGCTGTTATGCTGATTTTCTAAAATTTTCACATGCTTTTTTTCATCTTAGCATGAAATACCGGATACAGCAAGCAGACCTTTGCGGAACTTCAAACTTATTCCCGGCATTACGCCGCTATAGCAGTATTTCCCCGCTGGAAATGCGCATCCCGAATACTGTCACTTTTGTCCCCTCAATTGCCGGTATTCCCTTGAGTGCTACCGCGCCCCTGCTTTTTTCTGCCCATATCGTACTCCCTGTCTCCTTTTTCCTTCACTTTGAAAAACCCTGCAGGTCATTTCTCAAACTGCCCTCATCTTACAATAGTTTAAAAAAAGAAAAAAGCGATTGGCACAAACGGCATGGTTTGTGGCATGAATGAACCACCCTGACCGGACAGGGCGTATTAAATTTCCCCTGCCCGGTTGACCGACATATATCCACAATCGGCTGCAGCATGTTACAAACTTCTCAAAAATAAAAGTCTGTAGTTTCAATTCTACAAACTTGTTTTTTCTGAAGTCTATGATATGATTTTAAGTGAAAGGTGGTGCTTGAGCTCTCCACTTATCTGTCCGGACGATATGTGGAAATCCGGGTGCTGCCATTATCATTTAAGGAATTTCTGGAATTCCACGGCTATATACTGATAGAACGGAAGTCGCCTGCGGGTGGTATCAGAAAACGTATTACAGATACAGAAGGCGAAACTTTTGACGTAAAAGAACTTTTTTGATGCTTATGCCAGATTTGGAGGTATGCCCATGTTAGCCGATATTGGTCTGGAAATTGACCGTGTTACAGCCGCTTTAGACGGCATGTATTCCGCAGCCGTGATCAATAACATTCTGGAACGGGAACTCGCGTCTCTGCGCAAAATCCGGGATAATTATGAAAAGATTGTCATTGCCCTGGAGTGTGATCTGACCCAGACACAGGATGGAATTAAAATTATAAAGGCATTGGATTTTCTTCTGGAGTGACGCAATTTGTCAGATTACCGGGAGCAGACAAAACCGACATGCAGAAGCATTAAAAACTCCCCCCCTAAAACAGTTCCAGTTCCAGAAAATCAAGCGTGCCCCCGCCGCGGAAACGGAAATACAGGGCACTCACGCCATCCTCCGCATTTGCGGTATCGGAAAGCCAGTGCCAGTCGCCTGTGCGCACCATCACCGGGATGCTGCAGATCAGCTTTTCAAATCCGGCGTCCGCGGCGACATCCATGAACCCTTTTGCGTTCCCGCGGACATGGACGGCAACCTGCTCCAGCCGCCGCAGGGAAAAATATTTAAATCCTGCCACAGCTCCGTCCCGCATATTTGCGATATACTGGCGCGCTGTTTCATCTCCATCCTTCTTATCCTGCGTCAAATACGGATGAGCCTTCAGCCTTTTTGCCGGTCTTCTCCCGTCATATCTTCCGCATCCTTCCACCGACCAGAGGTTGCAGGCGATTCTTGCTCCATAGACGCCTTTTCCGCGCAGCGGCGTACCGTTTAAGCCGCAGCTTGTCATCTCCGCCTGCGCAAAGCTGCCATCCGGCAGCCTCTGCAGCCGTTCTGCACACGCCTGTCTCGCATAAGAGCTGCGGTTTGTCTGCCGGTGATAGAAAATATAAAATTCATCTCCGATCCGCAGCATCCCACCGTGAGTATTTCCAAGGTAATTGCGGGCATCGCCCTCCGAAGGCTGTCCGTCTAAAAAAACATCCCCATTGCTCACCAGCGTACCGCCGAACACGAAGCCTCCGGCCGGACGGTCGCTCACCGCATAGCAAAGTTCATGGTTGTGTCTGGAGGAGTAGACGAAATAATATTTTCCGTCATATTTCCGCATGGAGCTTGCCTCAAAAAACTCGTGGTCTTTAAAAGAACCTTCCCCTTCCTTAGGAAACAACAGCGTCTCCGGCACTCTGATTGTCACCATATCCTGCTCCAGCTCCAGCACATAACCGCCTTCAAAGCGCAGCCGCCTGCCTCCCGTCACAATAGATGGAACCGGGGTATAAAATCCCGAATAAAGATAGATCCTTCCATCGTCGTCCACAAAAATTCCCGGGTCAAATGGAAAAGAATCTCCTTTCTTACGTCCCCATAGCGTGCCGTCCGCATAATGGACATGTCCGTAATATTCATATGGTCCCTGCGGCCCGCTGCTCACTGCAACGCCCATAATTCCCATAAAATCATAGGCATAATAGAGATAATATCTGCCGTCTGGTCCTGCCGTCACATCCGGAGCAAAAAGAAGGCGCAGCCCCATTTTATTTTTCGGATCCTGATTTTTCCGGTAAATTACCCCTTCATACCGCCAGTCGCTTAAATCCTTCACCGGAGCTGACCAGCAGACATAATCGTTCATGCAGAACATCGGAGCACCAAAACGATCATGCGAACCATATACATAAACCCGGTCACCGAAAATGTATGGCTCTCCATCCGGTATGTACTCGTATTCCGGAAGATATGGATTCACTGCCTGTCTTTTCACATTATTTCTCCTTCTTTTATTATGACGGGAATATTTTCCGCATTTCCCGTAATACCTTTCTGTTATTGTTCTTCTCTCAGCAGGGAATACATCTTCATATCCATCACTTTACCATTCTTTACAGCATTGCTTCTCAGCGTACTTTCGTATTGGAAACCCGCTTTTCCAGTACCCGGCAGGACGCTATATTGTATGCAAACGACTCCGCAGTCTGTCTATGGATATTTCCCTGCCGGAACCGGTACTTTCCTTTTCCCTGTCCGGACACCGGCTCAATGATTCCGTGTTCCGTAAGCTCTCTCAAAAGTTCAGACGCTCTGGACGGCTTAATATCAATCACTTTCATCACATCCGACCGTCCAAAGATTGTCTGACCCTGAAATGTTTCACAAAGCCTTAAAATATGGCTTACCGTTTTCGGTTGAAATTTCTTCTTAATGTCTGCTTTTATTTTGTCAATGTCCGGTTTTACAGTTTCAATGTCCGGTTTTTCTGTCTTCCCGAATGCTCCGCTGATGTGCAATGTCCGGTTATGAAGTGGATGGTTCTCATTCAGCAGGAGATTGCGAAGGAATACTTCCAGATATTCCGTCGTTTCATGAATACCGTTTTTGAGGTCGTTATAGTTTGCCCTGACCAGTGAATTCCGAAAATACCATGCATTCTCAGCAAAAATATCATTTGTCACATCAAAGCCAAGCGTACGGAGATACTTGATGAAGAATACCGCTGTCGTTCTGGTATTCCCCTCTCCGAATACATGAATCTGCCACAACCTGGAAATAAATACCGCAAGATGACGGATAATCTCATCCATTGACAAATTCCGATAGGAGAATTTCCTCTCTTCAGAAAAATCATAGTCCAGCGTCTCTTTAAGCTCCGTAGCGCTGCCGTAAAGCACAGTCGCTCCATTCAGCACCCATTCCTTTTTTGTGATATTGTATTCGCGAATACATCCTGCATGAGAATCGATACCAGCAAACAGCTTTCTGTGAATAGAAAGATATTCATTGGGTGTAAAGCTGAATGCACGCTCAGACAAAAGTGCTGCTATTCGTGCCGAAACCTTATCGGCCTCTTCAGTGCGATCTTCAGAATCACGGGCAGGATTTTCCTCGTAATAAGTTTGCAAAAGCGCATTTGCTTCTTCAAAAGATATCTCACCCTCAATATTCCGGACGGCAGTGCGCACCAGATAATCCGATGTCTTCAGCCCATCAACTGCCTGCAGACCAATGGCCGTATGCCATGCATAACCCTTGTCCCGTTTGTCCGGCTCGGACTCTTTGATATATTCCCTAAATGGATCTTTGTTCATCCATATTACCTCGCTATCGCCTCTTTGTTCCTGCAAGAATACCACCGTTTTCGCAGAGGTACCATCTAACAATTGTATTTACTTTTCAAATACTGGAAAAATCCGGTGTTCCCATAAGGTCATAGGGGGTTACCTGATATACATAATAATTCAGCCAGTTTGTATACATGTTGTTGGCATGGGAGCGCCACATAAGCAGCGGCGGGTTTGCCGGGTCGTCGTTGCGGTAATAATTTTTCGGAATCTCAATGGGAAGTCCCTTGCCAAGATCGCGCTTATACTCACCATCCAGCGTGACACGGTCGTATTCCGGATGACCCATCACAAAAATCTGCCGTCCGTCATGTGTCATGGCGAGAAACACGCCCGCCTCCTCAGATTCTGCAAGCACCATCAGTTCCTTACAGTTGTGAATATCCTCCGCCGGGATTTCCGTATGGCGGGAATGCGGGGCGAGAAAGATATCATCGAACCCTCGCACCAGCGGAACCTTGCGGTTGGATACCTTGTGCCAGAACAGACCAAACATCTTCTTATCCAGTGGGCGCTTCTTCATACCAAAATGATGATACAGTCCTGCCTGGGCCCCCCAGCACAGATGGATGGTACTTGTTACATGTGTCTTCGTCCAGTCCATAATCATTACCAGCTCTTCCCAGTAATCCACCTCTTCAAATTCCAGCTGCTCTACCGGTGCCCCCGTGATAATCATACCGTCAAACATTTTTTTCTTCACATCATCAAAGGTCACATAAAACTGGTTCAGGTGACTTGTGGAGGTATTCTTGGACTGATGCCCGGACACCATCATAAAAGTGATGTTAATCTGCAGCGGCGTATTGGAGAGTGAACGCAGAAGCTGCAGCTCTGTCTCCTCCTTCAGCGGCATCAGATTTAAGATGGCAATTTCAATCGGACGGATATCCTGGTGAACAGCACGGTTCTCGTCCATTATGAAAATATTTTCCCTCTCTAAAATTTCCTTTGCGGGCAGCTCGCCCTGTACTTTAACTGGCATAATAATTTCCTTTCCCTGTCGTCCATGCGCTCGTGTTTATCGTTCACATCAATGGGGCGAAAAGCCTTAGCACTTTTCCTGCAATTTTGTAAATCAGCGGCTGTTTTTTATAAAAGTCATATGTTACTGTCAGACATTGCTTCAGTGTTGTCTGGAAATCATTTTCCAACTCGGCAATTGCAGTATTTTGATAAAGCAGCACGCCGCACTCGAAGCTCAGATAAAAGCTCCGGAAGTCCATGTTGATGCTTCCCACAACCGCCTTTTCGTCGTCGGATACAATTGCTTTTGTATGGACAAAGCCCGGCTCAAATTCAAAGATCTGCACACCTGCGTCCAGCAATTCGTTGTAGTAAGTACGCGCCAGCAGGAAGGCATATTGTTTGTCCGGTATGTGAGGCATCATGATTTTCACATCCACGCCGCGCTTCGCAGCATACGTGAGCGCAACAATCATCTCATGGTCGAGCACCAGATACGGTGTCATAATGTGCACGTATTTCTTTGCTGAATATAAAATATCCATATAGACAAGCTCACTCGCCTGCTCGCCATCCAGCGGATTGTCGTCGAACGGCACTACATATCCGCTTTCTGCACTCTTTTTGTCTGCAGGCGGTATATCAATGTATTTCCGATAATCCTCTGCCTCCTGCTTTCTCGGATTTGCCACCTTCCACATCCGCAGGAACATCAGCACAAAACTCTTTACCGCATCGCCCTCTATCAGGATAGCAGCGTCCTTCCAGTAGCCGAACCGTACCTTGCGGTTGATATACTCGTCCGCCAGATTGATACCGCCGGTCATTGCCACTCTGCCATCTACAACCAGAATTTTCCGGTGATCACGATTGTTCTGCGTCGTGGAGAGCGCCGGAATGATCGGAGCAAATACACGGCATTTGATTCCGTATTTCTCTAACTCCTGCGGATAATCGCGCGGCAGGCGGAACAGCTCGTTCATGCCATCGTAGAGCAGACGCACTTCCACCCCTTCCCTGGCCTTTGCCTTAAGGATTTCCAGCACAGAATCCCACATAAAGCCCGGATTGATAATAAAAAATTCTATGAAGATAAACTTTTTCGCACTGCGCAGCTCCTGCAGCAGCGGCTCCAGCGCTGCCTCCCCACTCGGGAAATAGCGGGCCGAGGTGTTCTGGTGAACAGCGCTTCCACCTGCTTTTCTCAGATAAGAAGCCAGGTGCGCCATCTGCGGCGACTCTTCCCGCAGTCTCTGCTCTGTTTCCGGATTCTGCTCCACAAGTGAAGCAGTATTCGCCTGCTCCTCTAAAATCAGCTTATTAAGCTGCCGGCTGCCAATCTGCATATAAAAGTATAAATAAAACAGTGCGCCGAATACCGGAACCGTCAGGATCGGCACGATCCAGGCAATCTTAAATGCCGGATTACCCGACTTACTGATGACCGCAATAGCAAGCCACAGGCCCAGGAATTCCATCCCCCAGTATGTGACAAATACATAGTCCCGGATCAACTTGAAGCAGATCAGCAAAATGCCGAGCTGTATCAGAGCAATCAGAAAAATGATCCCTGTTCTGCTGAAAACAACATGCAGGATCCCCTGTTTTCCCTTTTTCAGTTTCTCCTTTGGCTTCGTTAACAGTTGCTTCTCCTTTTCATTTTCCATATTGCTTCCCCTGATTTTCTGCAGCCGCCATTTCCAGAAATTCTGCTTCACTGATTACCGGAATGCCAAGCTGCTGTGCTTTTGTCAACTTGCTTCCTGCATTTTCTCCCGCCAGTACATAACTGGTTTTCTTCGATACGGAGCCTGCTGCCTTTCCTCCAAGCTTCTGGATCAGCTCAACTGTCTCGCTTCTGCCCATGGTCGGCAGCGTTCCCGTCACTACAAAAGTCTTGCCCGCAAAAACGGTACCCGTCTCTTCAATCTCCGCTTCCATATTAACACCGGCAGCCTTCAGCGCATCCAGCAGCTTCCGGTTATGGGGATCATCAAAATATCTGCGGATTGCCTCCGCGCTGATGCTTCCGATATCAGATACCGTCTCCAGTTCCTCCGGCGATGCTGCCGCCAGCTTTTCTATCGTTCCGAAGTGATTTATCAGCGAACGCGCCGTCGCCTTTCCGACCCCCTGGATGCCAAGTCCGGTCAGCAGACGGTCCGGCTGGTTTGCTTTCGCGTCCTCAATTGCCTTCAGCAGCTTATCGGTATTTTTCTCCTTTCCGATAACGCCCTGCGCAATCAGCTCCTCCCGGTGTTCCTTCAGCGAAAAAATATCGGCAATGTTTTTCAGATATCCCAGCCGTACCAGTTCAATAATATAATTTGCGCCGAACCCCTTGATATCCATCGCATCCCGTCCGACAAAATTAATGATATGGCGTTCGAGCTGCGACGGACAGTTGCTGCCGGTGCATTTTATATCTGCTGTGTCCTTCTCGCGCACTGCCGGTGCGCCGCAGACCGGACAGACATCCGGTATCTGGAAACGTCTGGCCCCCTCCGGGCGCTTTTCTTTCTTTACCGCCCGGATTTTCGGAATAATCTCACCTGATTTATAAACTACGATCGTATCACCAATGCAGATATCCAGGTCATCAATAAAATCCTGGTTGTGCAGCGTAGCGCGGGAAACGCTTGTCCCGCACAGGCGCACCGGTTCAAAAACAGCTGTCGGCGTAATCCGCCCGGTCCTGCCTACCGAAAGTTCCACATCCAGCAGCACGCTTTCCTTTTCTTCCGGCGGATATTTATATGCCACCGCCCATCGCGGCACCTTGGAGGTTGCTCCGACAATGGCTCTCTGGGCGAGATTGTTCAGTTTCACCACTGCTCCGTCAATGTCGTAGCCAAGCTCACCGCGCCTGCTGCCGATCTCCTCAATGGCAGTCCATACTTCATCTGCTGTACGGCACACTTTATATCGGTCAATCACACGGATGCCATTGCTCTTTAAATATTCATATCCCTCCGTGTGCGTAGTAAATTCTCTTCCCTGTGTTTCCTGTATATTAAAGACAAACAGAGACAGCTCCCGCTCCTTTGTGATACGGCTGTCTAACTGACGCAGTGTACCTGCCGCACAGTTTCTGGGATTGGCAAATACCTTTTTCCCAAGCAGCTCCTGCTTTTCGTTTACTTTTTCAAACGCCGCATCCGTCATATATACCTCCCCGCGGATTTCCAGATAGGGAATCGGATGCTTAAGGCGTGTTTTTACATCTTTGATGACTCTGGCATTCTCCGTGACATCCTCGCCCTGGATAATGCCGTCACCGCGTGTGATAGCAGTAGTCAGTACACCGTCCGTATAGCGCAGAGCCATCGAAAGTCCGTCAATTTTCGTCTCGACCACAAATTCGGGATTGCCAAACTGTGCCTGCATATCCCGCACGAAGGCATCCACTTCCTCCCGCGAAAATACGTCTGACAAACTTAGCATCGGCACGCGGTGCTTCACAAGCACACCTGCCTCACGCTTTGCCACACCCCCGACATGCTGTGTGGGAGATTCCGGGGTGACAAATTCCGGATGCTCCTTCTCCAGCGCTTTCAGCTCCAGCATCATCTGGTCATACTCATAATCTGAAATCTCCGGGTTATCCTGATTATAATAACGGTCGCTGTGATATTCCAGCTTCTTTCTTAATTCCTCTATTTTTTGCTGTATTGTCTCCACTTTTCCCTCACTTCTTTCTGTTCCGGATTTCATATAACTGCCTTACTGACAAATCTGTTCCGGCAGATTGCCCGCTTCTGCCAGTGCACAGATTTCCCGCAGCTCCTCATCCGTCGCCTCGCGGTACTGCCCGGACGGCAGATTGCCGAGATGAATATTCATAATACGCACACGCTTTATTTCTTCCGCATGGCAGCCAAGTGCGCTGCACATGCGCCTTATCTGCCGGTTCAGCCCCTGCGTAAGCACAATGCGAAAGGTTCTGCGCCCGGTTTTTTCCACCCTGCACGGGCGCGTGGTCACTCCGAGCTCGCGCAGGTACACGCCCTGCCCCATGCGCCTTAAAAAGGAAGCATCGACCAGATGATCTATTTTCACCAGGTATTCCTTCTCATGGTAATTTGCCGCACGCATAATCCTGTTCTGCAGCTCACCATCATTTGTCATTAGAATCAGCCCCTCGGAATCCTTATCCAGTCTGCCCGCATAAAAAACGCGCCTGGGATAGTTCACCAGCTCCTCCAGAGTAATGTCGCCCCACTTTTTTTCTGTCGTACATACTACTCCGCGGGGCTTGTTCACAACCAGAAGAATCCGCTCCTGCCGGCGTACTGCCCGTTCTCCCGCCACACGGATGTCCTGCGACGGTAATACCATCTGTCCAGTAAGCGCCGCTGCGCCGTCCACCAGTACCTTTCCCTCTGCGATCAGACGGTCCGCCTCCCGGCGGGAGCAGATACCTGCCTGCGCAAGGTATTTATTGATACGCACCGGCTCTGCTGTATCTGCCATTTTACGAAAGTCTTCTTTTGTGTGGTCTGAAGCCATGTGCATTCTCCTTTCATTTTCACAACTGCATGCAGCCTCCGTATTTCCCTGTCGTCCATGCGCGGTTTCCCTTCGCATCGGGCACATGCTTATCGTTCATTATATCAAATTTCTATTTTTTTGCAACAGTTGCGCGAATGTTCACCGTGTAGTATACTAAATTCACGGGTTACGTGTCACGGAGTGAACAGTAACATTTGCGAAGGAGGTTTTATATATATGAAGGAATCCATTTATACTATCCCGCTGATGGATGCGTTCAAGGCAGATGACGAGTGTCCGTTCTGTTTTATTGAACGCAACCTGGAACAGCATGCTATTAATTTTGCCCTTGGAAACCAGGCTTCTTACATGGAGGATGATGTACGTGCCCAGACAGACAAGGTGGGATTCTGCCGCCATCATTATAAAATGATGTTCGACTATGGCAACCGCCTCGGCAGCGCACTGATTCTGAGTACACATTTTAAAAAGCTGAACGAAGAGCTGTCAGAGCAGATTCAGAAGTTTTCTCCCGGAAAATCATCATTTTTCGGGCGTATGAAAAAGGCTTCTCCCGATACGGAGACTCCAAAGACCTCCATCGGCACCTGGGTGGCGGAAAAGGAATCGCATTGCTATGTCTGCGACCATATCCACACTAACTACGGGCGTTACATAGACACTTTTTTCGAGCTGTATCTAAACAGCGATGAGTTCCGCACACTGTTTGAGAACAGCAAGGGCTTTTGCCTGCACCATTTTTCTCATCTGGTCGAGACTGCCGATACCCGTCTGGATGACAAACATAAAAAGACCTTTTACCAGACCCTGTTCTCACTCATGCAGACGAACATGAAACGTCTGGAGGAGGAAGTTACCTGGTTTACTGAAAAATACGACTACCGCAACAAGGATAAAGACTGGGGCAATTCCCGCGACAGCGTGCAGCGCTGTATGCAAAAAGACCGGGGCGGCTATCCCGCAGATCCGGTCTTTATGTCAGACAGATAAAATCCTGCTGCACATTTCTCTGATGTACTCCGGCGTTGTTCCGCAGCAGCCGCCCACAATACCGGCTCCTGCCTCCACCAGCTTCTTCATATGTTTTCCGAAGTCCTCCGGCGTCATGCTGTAGAGGGCTTCTCCTTTTTCCGTAATTCTCGGCATTCCCGCGTTTGGCTTTGCGATCACCGGCACACGTGCAATCTTTTTCAATCCGGCAACAACTGCCTCGAGCTGATCCGGTCCAACCGAACAGTTAATGCCCACCGCCGACGCGCCCACTTCCTGCAGCGTCTCCAGAGCTTCCTGTGCGCTGCCGCCAAAATAAAGGCTGCCGTCCGCTTCCACCGTCATACTGCACAAAATCGGCAGATCACATACTGCTTTTGCTGCCTCCACAGCAGCCACTGTCTCATCAATGCTGATCATCGTCTCAGCCAGCAAAAGATCTGCTCCGGCATTCACCAGGTGCGTAATCTGTCCTGCATAACGCTCAAATGCTTCCTCATAAGTTGCATCCGGCGAGGAACCAATCGCCACACCGCCGGTGGACATATCACCCGCCACGTAGGCCCGCCCCTCTGTTGCACGCAAAGAAATATCCACCAGACGTTTGTTCATATCCGCCAGCTGCTCTCTCAGACCGTAGGACGCCAGATTTCTGCTGTTTGCCCCAAACGTCGGTGCGCACACAATCTGACTGCCCGCCTCCACATACGCTCTCTGCAGGTCAATCAGTACCTGATCATTCTCCATTATCCACTGCTCCGTACAGATTCCGCGCGGCATTCCCGCTTTTAAAAGATTAGAACCTGTGGCACCGTCTAAAATAATAATATCCTCAGCAAGTTTTTCAAATTCTTTTTTCGTCATGCGGTTTTTACATCCTCAAAAAATACTTTATACCATACAAGGAAAGTGTAGACTGTCCAGATTTTGCGGCTGTTATCGCGGACGCCGTTTTTATGATCATCTAACAGTCTCAGAATCTGCTCCGTGTGGAAGAATTGTTCGGCCGCTGCTCCGGTAAACGCTTCTTTCACCTTTCCATATCCGGTGTCCTCCTTCAGCCATACGCGGATAGGTACCGGAAAGCCAAGTTTCTTTTTATTTGTGGTAAATTCCGGCAGATACTTCTCCGCCACGCGGCGGAAAGCAAATTTTGTCGTCTTATCCTTTAATTTCATGTTTGTGCGGATACTTCTTGCAACCTTGAACACTTCTTTATCCAGAAACGGCACACGCAGCTCCAGCGAATGCGCCATGCTCATCTTGTCTGCTTTCAGCAGAATATCACCCGGCAGCCAGCTGGTGAGATCAATGTACTGCATCTTTGTTGTGTCATCATACTGCTGCATCTTTTTATACTGCGGTGCAAGAAGCTGCTGCGGGGTAGCCGCCTTTGTTTTCGCTTTCAGAAGCTGCCGTCTCTCCTGCGCCGTAAAAATGTTTGCGTTGCCGATGAAACGCTCCTGCACCGTTTTACTTGCACGGATAATATAGCTTCTTCCCTTCACACCCTCCGGCAGCTTTTCGGCAAGGTTCGCCATCGCCCGTCTCCAGCCTGCCGGCAGCCAGTTGATCCAGCGCAATGAAAGCGGCTCGCGGTAAATTGTATAGCCGCCGAAAAACTCATCCGCACCTTCACCGGAGGTGACAACCTTTACATGCTTCGCCGCCTCACGCGCCACAAAATACAGCGCAATTGCTGCAGGATCTGCCAGCGGCTCGTCCATGTGATACATGATTTTGGGCATCTCACCCCAGTATTCTTCCTCCGTGATCGTGTGGCTGTAATTTTCCAGTCCCAGATATTTCGCGCACTCCTCCGCATAATGCGTCTCATTGTACTGATTGTCCTTATCAAAAAATCCTACCGTAAATGTCTTTTTCCCGGAATATTTTGCCGCAATATAACTGGAATCCACACCGCTTGAGAGGAACGCCCCAACCTCCACGTCGGCAAGCATATGCTTCTGCACGGAATCCTCCAGCACCTCATCCAGTTTTTTCACCAGAGTTTCCTGGCTGTCCTTCGACACCGGTTCCAGCGTCGGGTCGAAATACTGCGTCGTGTTCAGTTCCCCGTTCGACCAGGTAAGATAATGCCCTGGCAGCAGCCGGTAGATACCCTTGAAAAAGGTCTCCGGAAGGCTGGAATACTGAAAGGACAGATACTGCTCCAGCGCCTCCATATTTACTTCCTTTTTATAGCCCGGGAATTCCAGAATACTCTTGATCTCCGAACCAAAAACCAGATTATGATTGATTACCGCATAATACACCGGCTTGATACCGAAAAAATCCCGCGCCAGGAACAGACGTTTTTTGCGGTTATCCCAGATGGCAAAGCCAAACATTCCGCGCAGTTCATGCACAAGCTTTTCCCCATATTCCTCGTAGCCATGTATCAGTGTCTCGGAATCAGAGCGATTTGCAAATACATGCCCCTTCGCCTGAAAGCGCTCGCGCAGCTCTGGACTATTATAGATTTCCCCATTGAAAATCAGCGCGATCTGCCCGTCCTCATTGAACATCGGCTGAGAACCGCTCTCCAGATCGATGATGCTCAGGCGGCGGAAACCAAATGCCACATCCTCTGTCGTATATTTCCCTTCCGAATCCGGTCCGCGATGTTTGATCACGTCCATCATCTTCTCTAATATCTCTTCTTTATTTCCCTGTTTTCCTGCAAAACCTGCAATTCCACACATTTTCTTTTCCTCTTTTTTATGTGAGTCTATCCATATGTTTCCTTTTCTAAGCATATACTATAACAAAAATATAAAAAATTAGCAATTGCTTTCGAGAAATTTAAGTTATCAGAGTTTCTGGGGGTTACGATTCTGATAAAGCATAAAGCTATATTCCAGATCAAAATACGTCTGCTCGTCACTGTCCCCCGCCAGATGCCAGCCGGGAAGCTCATCGAGATCCGGAAAATAAGTATCCGCTTCATAAGCGTGATCAATCCGGGTAACATGTGCCAGACTGCAGTAAGGCAGAAGCTGCTTATAAATGCTGTCGCCTCCGATCACATAGATATCCTCACTGTTGTATTTTATCAGCTCCTTTTTCAGTTCCTCCAGGCTGTGTACTATAATGGCATTCTGCACCTGATACTTTTCATTCCTGGTAAGCACGATATTGACGCGGTTTTTCAGCGGGAGTCCGTTCGGAAAGCTCTCCAATGTCTTTCTGCCCATCACCACAACCTTTCCGGTCGTCGTCTGACGGAAAAATTTCATATCCGCCGGAATACTCACCAGAAGCTTATTGTCTTTGCCGATCGCCCAGTTTTTATCTGCCGCTACAATCAAATTCATCTTTTTTCTCCTTTTAAACCGCTATTGGTATATTCTTAATCTGTTCGCCGGTTACATAATCTTCCACGTGCAGATCCGCCGTCGTGAACGCATAAAAGTCTGTCACCTGCGGGTTTAACCACACCTTCGGTGCCGGATGCTCTTCGCGCGTCAGCAGCTCCCGGATGACCGGCACATGCCGGTCATAAATATGCGCATCCGCAATGATATGCACCAGTTCTCCCGGAATCATATGGTTCACCTGTGCCACCATCATCAGCAGAATAGCATACTGCGCAACATTCCAGCCATTGGCTGCAAGCATATCCTGGCTGCGCTGGTTCAGCACCGCATTCAGAACCAGTCCCTCATCCGTTTTTGTAACATTGTACGTCATACTATAGCAGCACGGATCGAGCGCGCCAGAGTGCAGATATTCGTACTGATACATGTTCGTCATGATGCGGCGGCTGTAAGGATTTTCACGGAGCTGTCTGAGAACATAGTCCATCTGATCCGTCTCTTCCCCTTTATATAAAAATTTTCTCCGGATCACATCCCCATAGCAGGTGCCGATACTGCCGCTTTCGTCCGCCCACTGATCCCAGATATGGCTGTTTAAATCGTGAATATTATTTGATTTTTTCTGATAGATCCATAAAATTTCATCCATCGCACTTTTCAGAGCAATCCTCCTCAACGTAATTACCGGAAATTCCTTTCGCAGGTCATAACGGTTTACCACGCCAAATTTTTTGATCGTATAGGCAAATTCACCAGTGTCCTCCCACCGCGGACGCACCGTCTCCCCCCTGGTATCTGTTCCGTTTTCCAGAATATCCCGGCAGGTCTCCTTAAATAATCTGTCTGCATAGCTCATGGCAGCTTCCTCCTGTTCTTTCTATATATCCTCATTTTTATAAGGACAGCTTTGCAAGTGACGTGTCCTCTGCAAATCCGGCGGCATTATACAATACCAGCACATCGGTGAAAGCATTTTCCCCGATATACGTACTCAGATGCTCATTAAAGTACCGCATGTCCACCATCGCAATCTCATCAAAATCCTGCACGGTAAACGGCACAAAGCAATTTGCGTAAGAGTCCTTAATCACCAGCAGCTTCCTGCCAGTCTTATTTTCAGTGGTAATCTCAGTGAGCGGCTGGTTTCCGCCAAAAAACACAGCATATTTATCGCGTACCTGCAGATAACTCTCATCGTAAAGCGTATCGCGCGTCTCCTCCCCATGGTTATAGCGTACCGTATAGGGAACTGATTCCAGCGGCTTCCACGCCTCGATCGTATCCGCCGGCACACCGATATTCACCTTCGCCGCCACCGTCCCATAAAACTCTGTCGACAGCGTTTCTCTCTGATATTCCTCCTGCGGCGTATACGCGATGCCTGCCGCCTGGCACCACGCTTCATAGGCATACCATGCGCCCAGGGTCGTCCAGTGATGATCCGTCCGGTAATAGATGTATTCCTCCCTGTGATCTCCAAGTACCTGCTGCAGATCCACAAAGCTTCCCACCGGCAGCGCCTCCTCTATTTTCTGAAGATAAGCGTCCTCCTCTGTACTCCTGGCAAACGGCGGCAGCTTGTCCTTCAGAGTGTCTACGGTATTCGGCACGATCATTGCCTTCACATGCTCCCCGCCAAGCCGCTCTGTCTGGCTTTCCAGAAACTTTGCCAGGTAAGTGATATTCCTCTGCGCTGTTTCCGTGTCAAAGGTACCGCTGTGCTTCTCAATCAGATAGTCATCCGCCGCAAAATAGATATCGTTTACCTCCTGCTTTCCGATAGCGCGCTCCGTCAGTGTTTTCGCACCGATCCACTGGTTGCGGAATACAAACTGATCAGTGAGGTAGGTCTCGTAATCCTTAGAAAATCTCCCGCTGAACACACTGTCTGGTGTGATCTGCGGCATCTGCGCCAGCTCACGGTTTTCCTCCTCTGAAAATGTCGTATCGGGCTTTAGAAGACTTGCGATTGTAAAGCCAGACACCAGCAGCAGGAAAAAGAAAATCAAAACCCAGTTTTGTTTTTTTGTCATAAAATCTCTCCCTTATTTTATAGAAACGCTGATTCAAACGTTTCCTTCGCCGATAGCTCCGGGGCTATGCTGATCTGATCAGCATTTTCCTCAGAACCGGAAGTATAAAAACGGATTGTAGCTCGCATCCACCAGGTATGCCACCGAAAGCAGGAATACGCCTGCGTAAAACACACAGTGCAGCGCCACCGCTGCCCAGGACTGCTCTCCTGTTTTTCTCATAATATATGCCGTTGCCCTTCTGGGCAGCTCTGTCGAGCCAAGAATCAGCACAATCAGCATTACTGCATAATTATATAGAAGATAGATGGTAGTACTATCGGCAAAGCCCGCACCGCCGCCAAACATTGCCCCGATATAACCAAGCCCGCTGCCCACGCTGTCGAAAGCAAAGATCACCCAGCCAATTACGACAAAAAACAGCGTATAAACATTCTGCAGGGCTTTCGGAAGCTTTTTCAGGGCCTTTCCAAAAACAAACTTTTCCAGGATCAGCAAAATCCCGTAATAAACACCCCACAATACGAAATTCCAGCTTGCTCCATGCCAGATACCGGTAAGCATCCAGACAATTGCAATATTGCGGATCTGTATTGCCGTTCCCCTGCGGTTTCCTCCAAGCGGAATGTAAACATACTCACGGAACCATGAGCTGAGAGAAATATGCCACCTTCTCCAGAACTCCGTAATGCTCCGGGCGATATACGGATAGTTGAAATTCTCCAGAAAACGGAAACCAAACATCTTTCCAAGCCCGATCGCCATATCGGAATAACCGGAAAAATCAAAATAGATCTGGAAAGTGTAGGCAATAGCGCCGAGCCACGCCGTCGCTGCCGGAAGTGATGAAAGCGGCATCGCCGATATCGTATCCCAGAGCACACCAATATTATTGGCAAGCAGCACCTTTTTCCCAACACCCGCCAGAAACCGCGTGATCCCGGCAACGAAATCATCGGTGGTCTCCCGACGCTCTTTTAACTGCATGGCAATGGTCTTATACTGCACGATCGGTCCGGCAATAAGCTGCGGGAACATGGAAACATAGGTGCCATAATCCAGCCAGCTCATCTGCGCCTGCGTCACTCCACGATAAACGTCAATTGTATACGACATCGTCTGGAAGGTAAAGAAGGAAATGCCGATTGGAAGCGGAATGCCGGTCAGCAAAAACTCTGTGCCAAACATGGTATTCACTGTTCCGATGAGAAAATCTGTATACTTAAAAAAGCCCAGCACCAGCAGATTGTAAATCACTGATGCCAGCATCCAGCGCCTTGCGGCAGACGTATTATTAGCACAATTACATTTATGGATCCGTCTCCCAATGTAATAATCCACAGTGATGGAGCATAGCATTAAAAATACATATTTCGGCTCGCCCCACGCATAAAAAAATAAGCTGAAAAGAAACAGGATGATGTTTCGGAATTTCACAGGCGCCACGTAATAGAGAATTAAGACAAGCGGTAAAAACCGGAACATAAACAAGATACTGCTGAATACCATTCTTCTGCTCCCATCTAGGAAATATAATTTTTGTTTTTTTCTTCGAAAACCTATTTACAATTACCGCATTTATTATATAATAGAGTAAGATAAAAAACAACTTTTTTATCAAAGGGAATATTATCGGGGATATATTATAGAATGAGGGGAATCAATGGAACAAAAGAAAAAAAGGCCCACACGGCAGCAGCGCCGCAGCGGTCTTATTATAAATGTCTTGACGCTAATCGTTCTCGTCCTGGTTGTTTTTGAGGGGAAAAGTCTGATTAGCTTATTTGCGCGCGAAAATATTCAGGAACGAATCCAACGTGAAGAACTGGAGGTCTTTGCCAGCGCCAATCTTCTGGATACCGAAGCAAAGGAAACCGAAAACCAGGAGACAGCAACAGATGTCTCGTCAGAAGCTCCTTCGGAAAAAGAGACAGAAAAATTAACTGAGGCTCCGGCTGACAGTCTCGGTCGTGAAAATGGCATCCCGGACGGCGGTGAAACATATATGGATATCGTGGTGCCGGAACAGGCAGTCGCACTGGACGATTCCTACTTTGAAGATGCCGTATTTATCGGGGACTCCCGTATGGAGGGCTTCCGCAATTTTTCCGGCATTACCAGGGGCAGCTTTGTGACAGCAGTCGGCATGGAACTGGAGAATTTTTATACGGATGCGCAGATTGCAACATCGCAGGGCAATATGCTCGTCATGGATGCACTGAAAAATATTAATTTTTCAAAAATTTATATGATGCTGGGCACGAACGAGCTGGGCGCATACAATATGGACGACGTAAAAGAATCCTACCGCAATGTATTAAATGATATCAAGACGCGTTCTTCCTCCGCCGATCCAATCGTTTATGTGTACTCTGTCATCTACGTGGATGAACCGCTGGTGACGACCGGCGACTATGTAAACAATGAGAATGTAGATACCATCAATCTGAAAATTATGGAACTATGCAAGGAAGAGGGCTATCACTACATAAATCTGAATGAGGTACTCTCGGACGGCACGCACTCTCTTGTTTCCGGCGCTTCCCCGGACGGCATTCATCTGGATCAGGAATACTGCGGCAAGTGGCTGGATTACACGAAAACACATTATATCCCAACAGTATAATTTCCCAGATTAAATATGCAAAGGAAAAGGAGTTTAAAAATTATGAAAAAAAGAATCATGCTTTGTCTGACCGCGATGGTGCTGGTTTTTGCACTGACTGCCTGCGGCAAAAAATCCGATGAGGTAACGGTAGATGTCAAGAAGCTCGCTGCCGATCTGCAGGAATCGATCACCAGCGAGGTGGCAGAGGTTTCCTCTGATATCTTCGCTTCCACTTTCTTCGTTGATATGGAGAAAGTAGATGAGAGCATCGCTTATCTCAATTCCGGGGCATATGCCGGAGAGATCGCTATCGTAAAATGCAGCAGCAGCGATTACGTATCCGAGGCAGAGGAACTCTTTAAGACACGCGCAAAGAATCAATCCAGTCTGTTTGCAGATTATAATGCGCCGGAAGCGGCAAAGCTTGATACGGCGATCATTAAATCCGCCGGAAGCTACGTCGTTTATTGTGTGCCGGACGATACGGCAAAAGCAGAGGACATATTAAAAGCAGCAGGGTTTTAAACCCTGCTGCTTTTTTACAGACCACTATCTGCCATTCCTATCTGCAAAGCTTACAGATCGCGTCCGCGAAGATTTTCGCACTCATCACCAGCACGTCCACCAGCATAAATTCATCGTCCCCATGCATGTGATTGTCGACATCATCGCTCATGCATCCAAATGCCACGCCACGCTCCAGATCATGCACATAGGTGCCGCCGCCGATCGCACGCGGCTCCCCCTTCATACCACTGTATTTTTCGTAGCTCGCCAGCAGTGTCTGCACAAATTCACTCTCCGCCGGCACATGGTGCGGCGGTGTCATAGCTCCTTCTTCCAATGTCAGTCCCTTTTCCTGCATTCCGGCTGCCACTACTGCCGTTACATTGCTGTCGTCCCCGCAAATTGGCACGCGGCTGTCAAAGGTTCCCTTCAGGGAGGCACTGTCAAAATCCAGTACACCAAGATTCACGGTGATCTTACCGGAAATCGTATCCTCCATCTCGATGCCAAGCGCTCTGCCGCAGAAATCACCATACGGGAAAAGCTCAGAAACTGCCTTCAGCGCATTATTCTGTGCATCATCGCCAAGCGGAAGCTGTCTAAGAAGCACAAGAAGCGCACAAATCGCATTTTTCCCGACCTCCGGCGTGGAAGCGTGACCGGCAGCACCCTTTGCCAGAATCCGTATGCCCGCTTCATCTGTCTCCGCCGTAAATTTTACGCCGCTCGTATCCCTGGCGATCGCCGTCTGTACCTCTTCCATGGAAACGCCTGCCACACATGCCCACGCATTTGCCGGAACCACGTTTACCTTATCGCCGCCGTGGAAAGCAAGCACACGCCCGCCTTTCTCCGCCCTCTCCCGCGCGAAGTCCGCCGTAAAGGATTTTGCAAGACGCCCTTTTTCAATATTAATTACCGGAAAATCTGCATCCGGTGTAAAGCTCATCGGGGCCTCCTGCTCGATGCTGTAATAGTATTCAAGATCACTGGAACCGCACTCCTCATCGGAGCCAAGAATCAGACGCACATTTTTCGAAAGCGCCACACCGCATTCCTTAATCGCGCGCATTGCGTAAAGTGCCGCAATCGCCGGTCCTTTATCATCCGCCGTACCGCGCCCGTAAATTTTCCCGTCAATAATGACCGGGTCAAACGGCTGCGTGACCGTCCAGTCTTCCGTAACCGGAACCACATCCAGATGTGCGAGAATGTCAAGCTGCTTTTCCTGATCACTAAAATCTCCTGTCACCACATAATTATCGTAATTTTTCGCCGTAAAACCGTAGCCTGCAATCATCTTCTGCACAGCCGCAAGCACCTCTGCTGGACCATCCCCGTAAGGCTTACCGGGCTTTTCCTCCCCGCGGACACTGTTAATACGCACCAGGGCTTTCAGATCCTCCAGCATTTCCTCCTGATGGCTGTCAATAAATGCGTCAATCTGTTTTTGCATTGCTTATTTTCCTCCAAAATATTATTTTCTTTTTCAAGCCCCGCCGTCTTCGCCGGGACATATTTATCAGAAACGGAAATCGCGCTTTCCCTTCTCTATCTCTGCCAGATTATGTCTGGCGATTTCGCGGTTCTTCTCCCGCGGCACTTTCTCAATCTCTTCCGCGATCAGCCGTTCACCAATGCGCCTTGTATCCTCTGAAGCATAATCCACCAGATACTCCTTTAGCGTCATCAGTGCATTCGGATGACAGCAGTTCTGAATCTGACCGCTCTTACAAAGGCTCATAAAACGATCACCCGTCCTGCCCTCGCGGTAACATGCCGTGCAGAAGCTGGGGATATAGCCAAGGCGCATCAGCCAGTTTACAACCTCGTCCAGGGAGCGGTTGTCACTGACATCAAACTGCGCTGAATTTTCCTCCTCCGGCTCCGGCGTCTGATAACCGCCCACACTCGTGCGGGAGGCTCCGCTGATCTGCGAAATTCCCAGATGCAGCACACGCTCGCGGCATTGCCGGCTCTCACGTGTAGAAATAATCATGCCCGTATACGGCACTGCAATGCGGATACATGCCACCAGCTTTGCAAAAATATCGTCGTCAATACCGTTGTCAAAGGAGTCTGCGTCGATATCGTCTGCGTGACGAATACGCGGCACACTGATCGTATGCGGCCCGACGCCGTGTACTGCCTCCAGATGTTCCGCATGCATCAGTAAGCCGGCGAACTCGTAGCGGTACAGTTCCAGACCAAACAGCACTCCGATACCCACATCATCAATGCCTCCCTCCATCGCACGGTCCATCGCCTCAGTATGGTAAGCATAATTGTGCTTCGGTCCCGTCGGATGCAGCTTTTCATAGCTCTCCTTATTGTAAGTCTCCTGGAACAAAATATACGTCCCGATACCGGCTTCCTTCAGCTTACGGTAGTTTTCCACCGTCGTCGCCGCAATATTGACATTTACGCGGCGGATAGCGCCGTTTTTATGCTTAATACTGTAAATTGTTTTAATACTCTCCAGCACATACTCGATCGGATTATTCACCGGATCTTCTCCGGTCTCCAGTGCCAGACGCTTATGCCCCATATCCTGTAGCGCGATCACTTCCCTGCGGATATCCTCCTGCGAGAGCTTTTTGCGCGCAATATGCTTGTTTTTCAGATGGTACGGGCAGTACACACAGCCGTTAATGCAGTAATTGGACAGATACAGCGGCGCAAACATCACGATACGGTTACCGTAAAAATCCTTCTTGATCTGCTCGGCAAGCGCGTAAATCTGCTGATTCTTCTCTTCAATCCCGCAGTCGAGCAGCACCATTGCCTCCCGGTGGGACAGCCCTCTGCGCTCTTTTGCCTTCTCAATGATCTGCTGGATCAAGGCTGCGTCTGCTTTATGCTTTTCGGCATACTCCAGTGTCTCTAAAATTTCCTCGTGACTGATAAATTCCTCAGCCACCATTGATTTTGGATTATACATCCCTATCCCTCCTGAATATTCTAACATAAAGAATAGCACAAATCGGAAAAGGCTACAATCAAAATTTCCTCTGATTGACACACAGGCACCCCCTGTGCTATAACTAACGGAAGAATACGAAAACATTAAAGGAGCGCACTGCAATGAAGCTTCAGCAATTATACAGTCTGACAAGAAAAGCTATTGATGAATACCAGATGATCGACGAAGGAGACCGCATCGCAGTCGGCATATCCGGCGGAAAGGACAGTCTGACGCTGCTCTATGCCCTTCAGGGACTTCGTCGCTTCTATCCAAAGCACTTCGAGCTGGAGGCAGTCACAGTCGACCTCGGTCATCCCGGATTCGACACGACCGCCATCGAAGCGCTCTGCCGGGAACTGGAGGTCCCCTACACCATCGTAAAAACAGAAATTGCCTCCATTATCTTTGAGCAGCGGAAGGAAAGCAATCCCTGCTCACTCTGCGCCAAAATGCGCAAGGGCGCACTTAATGATGTTGTCAAAGACCGCGGCTGCAACAAGGTAGCATATGCACACCACAAAGATGATATTATCGAGACTATGCTGCTCTCACTTATCTTTGAGGGACGCTTCCACTCCTTTTCCCCCCGCACCTATCTGGACCGCATGGATCTGACTGTTATCCGCCCGCTGATGTTTGTATCGGAAGCGGATGTGATCGGTTTTCAAAATAAATACCATCTGCCGGTGGCAAAAAGCCGCTGCCCGGCAGATGGCTATACCAAACGTGAATATGCAAAAAATCTGCTGCGCCAGCTCAACCAGGATTTTCCCGGTGTCAAGGAGCGCATGTTTTCCGCCATTCTGAACGGAAATATCTCCGGCTGGCCAGAGAGAGTCCGGCGCGACAGGATCTAGCCCAGTTTCTCCTTCGGGATGGCAAGGCGCACACTCGCCGGATTCAGAATAATGCCCTTTACTTCTTTATTGATCATCTGATGCAGCTTCGCGCAGTCGATCGTGATTGCGCGGAATTCTTTTTTCAGATTGAATTTCTGGAATTCGTTCGGATCGGTGCAGATCGGATGATAAGCATTTCCGTTCGGCAGTTTCAGAAGCGGCAGCTTCATATCCTGTGCCTGCACCTTCTCACCGCTCTCCTGCGGCACCTGTACCGGCATCAGCAGCTTTCCACGATGCAGGTTCACCAGCATTTCCTCCTCCAGGTCGCGCAGACTGCTGTTGTCACGGATTTCCTCCGGCATGCTGCGCTCCTGTGCGAAATAAATAGCAGTAAGCTGCAGCTCCGGGTTGGATACCGGCTGCTTCTCCGGCGGGAGCCTGGAATAGTCTGGCTTGCGCACAAGTGTCTCCAGTTCAATTGCCAGCTTGTTGACACAGCCATCCAGCAGAAGCTCGTTTACCCCCATCCCAAACAGACTCATATAGAATGGAAGGAACTGCTTATTTTCCAGCTTTACAACCAACAGCTCGCGTTTGTTCTGCATCTCTTTTAAAGCACTCTTCTTAGCAAAAGATTCTTCGCTGAAGATCCATACCTGGTCGTTGCAGGTATCCGGATCACAATATACATATGGCAGATTGGTCGCCTTAGTAAACAAAGCATACATTGCTTCTATTTTCTGCAGACGGCGCAGTACCAGATGGTAAAAAAACTCTTCCCTCTTCGTAAAAAACAGCGCTGCCTGCTTTACCTTCAAATTTTTTTCCTTCATGGACGCTGCCGAATTTTTCAGGATGATCAGCTCCTGCACAGGCAGGCTCTCATAGCTTTCCTCTTTAAAATCAGCAGATACCAGTAGTTTCTTTAATTCTTCCTGTTTCGTGTTTGTCATGTTACGTTCCTCACTTAAATTAATTTTTGAATGTCCGGCAGCACTGCCAGACTTCTCTTTAGAATGCCGTTCATATAGGCAATCGCTGTCCCGTAATTCGTGACAGGCACGCCTGCATCCAGCGCGGTCTGCATGCGATACCGCATCTCCCGCTCATTTAGCATACACCCTCCGCAGTGAATAATCAACCGGTATGTCGACAAATCTTCCGGAAATTCTGTGCCCGAGGTGAAGGTAAGCTTTAGATTTCTGCCGGTAAATTCCCGCAGCCACCGCGGAAGCTTGACGGTTCCGATATCCTCACACTGCCGGTGATGTGTGCAGCCTTCCGAGATCAGCACCGCATCTTTCTCCTGCAGGCGGGAAATCTGTGCAGCGCCGCACACAGACGCCTCCAGTGTCCCTTTATAGCGTGCCATCAGTATGGAAAATGAGGTCAGCAAAATATCCGGCGGCGTCTCCGCGGAGACCTTCGCAAACGCCTGGCTGTCCGTGATCACCAGTGCCGGCTTCTTTTTTAGCCCGGCAAGTGTTTCTTTTAGCTCCGTTTCCCGTATCACCATCGAAACTGCCCCGCTCTCCAGCAAATCGCGGATAGTCTGCTGCTGCGGCAGGATCAGCCGGCCTTTTGGCGCCGCACTGTCGACTGGTGTAACAAGAACCACGAAGTCATTTGCCTTCACCAGATCGCCCACCAGACGTTTTTCCTTCCCCTGCCCTTTTGAGAGGGCGGCTATCCTCTCCTTCAGTTCATAAATATTTGTTTTCTTCAAGGCGCTGATATAAATTTCATGCTCTCCTGCTTCCGGTATTTTTCTCAGAAGATCCGCCTTATTATATGCGATGATATAGGGAATTTCCTTTTTTTCAAAAATCTCCGTCAGTTCCCTCTCTACCTCCGACATACCTGCCAGTGCGTCCACCACCAGTACCGCCACGTCCGCCTTATTCAGTACCTGCCTTGTCCTGCGCACACGCAGCTCTCCGAGACTTCCCTCGTCGTCGTAGCCCGGCGTATCTATAATCATGACCGGCCCCATCGGCAGGAGCTCCATTGTTTTGTAAACCGGATCAGTTGTCGTCCCGCGCACCTCTGAAACCACTGCAAGCTCCTGATTCGTCACCGCATTCACCACACTCGATTTTCCCGCATTGCGGCGTCCAAAAAATCCAATATGTGTCCGGTTTGCCGCCGGTGTCTGATTCATTCCCATTCTCCTCTTCCTTCCTGTCATTACAGCTCACCGGAACCGCTTCTGCGGGCAGTACCGGATGGGCCGAATTTTTTTTAAATTTTTCAAAAAATCTATTGACAATCCTATCGAACTGCGTTAGAATATATCCTGTTCGGAACGAACAAAACAAATATGTGCGTTTAGCTCAGCTGGATAGAGCGT
>DKTR01000011.1:0-6467 GCA_002473385.1 Lachnospiraceae bacterium UBA7225 | reverse complement strand
TTGGCTACGGACCAAAAGGTCGGGAGTTCGAATCTTCTAACGCACGCTTTTGAAAAAAGAAATCTTGTAAAAGATTTCTTTTTTTATTATATCCATTTGGTTAAGCCGGTCATATCCTCCGTTCTTCCAGCGGACACACACTGCTGCACTATTCCAGCCCGAACGGGCGGCGCAGAAGATTGTAGGAAGTTGTCTGAAGACGAATCACCGCATTTTTCAGATCCTCTTCCATCCTTGGATTTGTTTTCCCCTTCGCAAATTTATGAATCAGTTTTTCCAGATACGCGCAGTCATCACGGAGCTGCAGCTTCCCAGTCAGATCGATATCCACGCTTTTTTCCTTCATCTCTCTGCGTGTCTCATCCACCAGTGCCTGTGCATTTACAATCTGTATTTTCAATTCCGGAGATAGCATATTCATGCTTTTCAAATGATTCATCTTCCGTCCTATGCTCCTTTCCCGCTGTGCCGCTTTCCGGCAAAGCTCTCTGCTTTTTATTTCTCTTATTCCTGCTGCCGCTCATGCAGCTTTCTCGTCTCCTCAATCGCCGCACCATGTCCTGTGAGCGCGGCAAACGGTGCGAACTGTGCCGCGCGGTCCCGAAGCGGCATCCGCGGATGCGTGACGGGTTCCGGATGCGGCAGATAAAGGATATCTTCGTATTGCCCTTTGTTCTGTTTCATGCCCGGTGTCCTCCAATCTGACCATTTCTGTCTCTGGCAGTTGCGCCTTCTTTCAGATTCATACCCTTTAAAATGGCATTTTTCCCATATTTACTTCTGATATCCAGCATTGCCTGCTGTATTCTCCGCTCCCGCTTCATCGCAGCCTCTTCCTCCTGCTGCTTTTTCTCCCGGGCTGCGTAATCCGTAAACAGATCAAGCTGTTCAAATTGCGGTTCCTGCTTTATCATTCCCTCATCCACCACATGATTTGCTGTGAGCGTAATTCTGCGGATCAGCAGATTTTCATCGGTGATCCTGCCGTACAGCTCCATCACCGCCTCCATGATCTGCTTTGTGGAAGAAGTCGGTTTTGGCAGATTGACAGTGCCATGCGCGTGCCTGGGAACTCTGCGTCCATAACGGTCCACTGTGACCTCGCCCCGATATAGGCGCGCAATTTCCGGATCGGTAAGGTTTTCGATATCGTAGCCGATCGTCAGAACCATCTGATCTGTAACGAGACGTTTATCGACCAGATCCAGAACAAGCTGGTCCGTCATTTCCTTCACAACAAGTCCCGCCTTTTCAAAGCTGTATGGGCAGTGAAGCACCTGCCCGGCTCCGAGACTGTTTGTCTCCGGCTTATACGCTTTAATATCCGCAATCGTGCACGGCTCCCATCCCCATGCGTGATCGATCAGGAGCTCGGCATTTACGCCAAACAGCTTATACAAAAGCGCTTCATTCTGGTAATCCTCCGGCTTCCCGATGGAACAGCGGGCGACATCTCCCATGGTAAACATCCCGTTTGCCTCCAGCTTTCTGGCATAGCCTCTGCCCACGCGCCAGAAATCCGTAAGCGGCCGGTGTCCCCACAAAAGCTTCCGGTATGACAGTTCATCCAGTTCTGCGATCCGGGCGCCGTTTTTGTCCGGCGGCATTCGCTTTGCCACGATGTCCATCGCCACCTTGCAAAGATACAGGTTTGTCCCAATACCCGCCGTCGCTGTGATACCGGTCGTCTCGTATACATCCGCAATAATTTTTTCAGCGAGCTGACGCGCGGAAAGCTGATAGGTGGCCAGATAATCCGTAACATCCAGAAAAATCTCATCTATAGAATATACGTGATGATCCTCCGGTGCAATATATTTGAGATATACATCATAAACCCGCATGCTGTACTGGATATAATGCGACATCTGCGGCGGAGCGATAATATAGTCCAGCGCAAGCTCAGGTTGATTTCTCAGCTCCGTGTCGTTCCAGGAGGAACCCGTCAGGCGGTGTCCCGGAGCATTCCTTTTCCGCGCGGCATTTACTTCCTTTACCTTCTGCACCACCTCAAACAGCCGCGGCCGTCCGGGAATCCCGTATGCTTTCAGAGAGGGCGATACGGCAAGGCAGATGGTCTTTTCCGTCCGCGACGCGTCGGCAACAACCAGATTCGTCGTCATCGGATCCAGATTCCGCTCCCGGCACTCCACCGAAGCATAAAAAGATTTCAGATCGATCGCAATATACGTGCGGCTGCTCTCCTGCATTTGACTGTTCCTCCCTTCCGCTTCTTATTATACGAACATTTGTTTGTTTTTTCAAGTGGAAATCTACAGATTTTGTAAAAATCAAAGACCCCGCTGCAAGCAACGGGATAGCAAGCTTGCAACGCTGCAGAGCAGCGGGGTATTTGATCCTCGCGGCATTCGCCAAATGCCCGTGCAAGCACGGCGCCTGGCTCATTGCTCGCGGGAATAAATTCATTTTATTTTACCGTGATCCCGTTTACCTCAACCTCATCTGTCAGCTCGATTACCAGGCATTTTCTGCCATCGATCATGGTCGTCTCTACCAGATCACTCCTTGCCGGATTGACCTGGACGATGACATCCTTTGTCTTAATTTCAAATTTTCTGGTATTGGCCACATTTGCCGCCACAAACGATGCCTGCTCTCCTGCCGCTTCCTCAAAGCAGTCGTCAAACTGCGACATTTTTTCCTCAGCAACGCCGCTCTGCTCAAACAGGCGTTTTACCTCCTGTCTGCCCAGAATGAGCGGCAACGGTTCCTCCTTCTGCTCCTCAAGCATTTCATTCAGATTCTCATGGATCGTCCGCACCACCTCATAATCACAGGCGTCTCCCAGTGTCTCCTCCACCAGCATCTGAAAAGTCTCCTTCTGACTCCCCGCTGTCAGCGGCAGCTCACAGCCCAGTACATTGTCCACGAAATCACTGCACGGCATCTCCGGCTTCTGATTATAATAAAGAAGACTGTGAATATCGGCGCTGCGGTCATGAAACGCCGGAAAAAGGAAGCCAATCAGCGGCATCTCCACCAGCCAGTCCTGCGTGCGGCTGGAAAAGCAGTTCTCTTTTTCATTATATGACAGGCAGGGCTTCGCCAGATTCACCGGACAGATACAGCACATGATATGCTCATAAACTTCGTCCGACGCATCAAACATCTCCTGGTTGTCGGATGCCTTTCCCGGAATGTCGTAGACTGCATACATCAGCAGAATGAGATAATTTCCGGTATAATAATAGGAATCGATAATTTTATCGTAAAACTCTTCCAGTATTCCGTCATCCTGCAATCCCGAATATTTCAGCTTCATAAGCATCGCCTGCGTGCCATTCTCTTTTTCCGCCTCCAGCGGAAATTCCATATTCAGAAGATTTCTGCCAATCGTTCCGGAAATTGCTTTGCGGAAAATATTCAGATATTTAAAAAACTCTTCCTCCGGCAGCGATAAAAACGCCTCACGGAACTCTGTTTTTTTGTTCTTCTCCCCGTCCACATAGCAGCCGCAGATACGGCTGATCGGACACCGCTCCTGTGTATACTGTTTCTTTATTTCTGCAATTTCTTTTTTGTTCATTTCCTGCCCCTGCTTTCCTGTAGTTTCTTCCTCTATATACCAGATTCCTTTTATGAGCGCTCCGCGCCGCCCTCTGCATGTCTTCCGGATGCTGATGTCAGATGCTTTTTATCTATACGCAGTTTCCCGTCCCCGGAACCGTAAGCTCCGCTCCATCCAGGCATACGCGTTTCAGATAGTCACCCTCATACTCCAGCTTCAGTGAAAAAAAGGGTCTTTCTTCCTCCATCAGCCTAAAGAACACATAGTCGCCCTCCCAGAGCTTCAGCCGGCCGAGCTCCGATTTTTTCACCCATTCCAGCGTTCCCTCATCGCAATCTGTTATTTCTCCCTCATAGCCGTCCGCCGTGTACAGAAACATGTATTCTGTCTCCCACCCGGCGCAGATAAATGTCACGATTCCACGCAGGCGGTATCTGGTGAGGGTCAGCCCGGTCTCCTCCTTCACCTCCCGCAGCAGACATTCCTCCGGGCTCTCGTCCTGCTCAAAATGTCCGCCGACACCGATCCATTTATCCTTGTTTACATCGTGTTTTTTTGATACCCGGTGGAGCATCAGATAAGCATCCCCGTTTTCTATATAGCAAAGTGTTGTAAGTCCCATATCCTCTCTCCTTTTCACAAAAGTCTGCAGCTTTTTCTTTCCTGCTCATTATAATGTTTTTTATCCCGCCGCGCAATCCCAAAAGTATCCCGGAAATACTTGACAGTACAATCCCATGTGGCATATATTATAAGAGATGCTTAATAGAAAGAGAAAGGATGCCGCAGCCGCGGCATGGTAAATACAATGATTTATACAAATATTCTGGAAGCGGTCGGGCACACTCCTATCATCCGTCTCGGCAGGATGAACAGCCCGGAAAACGCAGAAATTCTTGTAAAGTTTGAGGGACTGAACGTAGGCGGCTCCATTAAGACACGCACTGCCTGGAACATGATCTGTGATGCGGAGGAGCGCGGTCTGATACACAAAGACACCATTATTGTCGAGCCGACAAGCGGCAATCAGGGAATCGGTCTGGCACTTGTGGGCGCGGTAAGGGGCTACCGCACGATCATCATTATGCCGGATTCTGTCAGCGAGGAGCGCAGAAAGCTTGTCCGCCATTACGGCGCCGAGGTAGTGCTGATCCACGACGCCGGAAATATCGGACTCTGCATTGAGGAATGCCTGCAGACAGCGCTTCGCATGGCAGCAGAAAATCCCAACGTCTATGTCCCGCAGCAGTTTGAAAATCCTGCAAACCCGACAGCCCACCGTCACCATACAGCACTTGAAATTCTCGAACAGGTTGCCGGGCCGATTCACGGCTTCTGCTCCGGCATAGGCACCGGCGGCACCATCACCGGCATCGGCGAAGTACTGAAAGCACAGAACCCCGATATGGTCATCTGGGCAGTCGAACCGGAAAATGCAGCGATTCTGGCGGGAGGCACCATCGGCACCCACCTGCAGATGGGCATTGGCGACGGCGTTATCCCGGATATTTTAAACCGTCAGATCTATGATGACATTTATATCGTCACTGACGAGGAAGCTCTCCAGACCTCCAGAGACCTTGCCCGCATGGAGGGCATTATGTGCGGTATTTCCAGTGGGACAAATGTAGCGGCTGCGCTGAAGCTTGCCAAAAAGCTTGGCAGGGGAAAAACAGTTGTCACTGTACTCCCGGACACCGCAGAACGCTACTTCTCCACCCCTTTGTTTGAAAACGAATAAGTTTTACTTTTCATTTGGGTAAACAACCCCGATCTGTGCACGGATTTTGTCCATCAGCTCCATGATATATATGGTTTCTGCATGCGGCATTTCCGGGCACTCTTTTTCACCCTTTTCAAGTGCACGCATACATGCCTCTACCTCATACTCATAGCCGGAAATCTGCTTTGGCGTCTCATATTCTGCGATCAGATGATGACCTGGATCGTACACACGGATACCCTCACAGTTATTGATGTTCTGAACCATGATATAGCCCTTATCCCCATAAATCGCGCCCTCGCGATTACTGCTTACCCGCATGTCGCTGTGAAGCACCGCTGTTCTGCCATCCTTATAAATAAGTGTGATGCTGTCCACTGCATCAACTCCCGTATCTGTCAGCACCGCCGATGCTTTTACCTCCTTAATCTCATCTCCAAAAACCATTGAGGCAAAGTTCAGCGGGTAAACGCCGAGATCGAGCAGCGCCCCACCGGCAAGCGCCGGATCTGTCATTCGCTGTACATGTGTCAGCGGATACGAGAGCGTTGCATAAAGAGAGTACGGCGTGCCAATGATTCCGCTTGCCAGTACCTCATCCAGTGTCCTGCGCATCGGCATATAGCGTGTCCAGATTGCCTCCGTCACGAAAATGCCTTTTTCCTCCGCCATTGCCAGTACTTCCTTCGCCTGTTCCGCATTCTGCGTAAAGGATTTCTCTGTCAGAACATTTTTTCCATGTGCAATACATAGCTTCATGTTCTCATAGTGGTGCGAATGCGGTGTCGCAATGTAAATCAGATCAAGCTCCGGATCCAGGACAAGTTCCTCATAAGAGCCATAAGCATGTGTAAAACCATACTCCTTCGCAAAAGCCTGCGCACGTGAAAGGCTTCTTGATGCTACTGCCCAGGAAGTCACCTGCGGCATTTTCTGAATCGTCCCTGCCATCTTACCGGCAATGTTCCCGGCACCCAGGATTCCCATTTTCATATTGCCATCCTCCTTTTTCTTTAAACATTTTTTCTCTCACCAAAAATCCGGCGGGATCTTCTGGGAGATAAAAAACCCCAGACATCCGCAATCTCTGATTTTGGAATGTCTGGAGTTTCACTTCTTGTTTACTTTGCGTAATCTACCGCACGTGACTCACGGATTACGCTGACTTTAATCTGTCCGGGGTATTCCAGCTCAGCTTCAATCTGTTTTGAAATA
>DKTR01000028.1:7733-15643 GCA_002473385.1 Lachnospiraceae bacterium UBA7225 | reverse complement strand
TGTCCGCAGTCGTCACAGTAGGCAAGGGAAAGGTTCACTCCCTCATAATAACCCAGCTTCATAGCGCGCAGGATGAGGCTCTTGATTGCCTCCCGGTTGTAGTCGATCGGATAGCGCACATACTGGATTTTACCGCCGTTGCACAGATCCCAGAAGCGTCCCTCCAGATCCTGCTTTTCGATCGGGGAAAGCTCTTCTGTCACATGGCAGTGAAAGCTGTTGCTTACATATGGACGATCGGAAACATTCTCTACAATGCCGTACTGCTTGCGGAACTGCTCTACCTGCAGACCGCAGAGACTCTCAGCCGGTGTCCCGTAAATAGCGTACAGCCAGCCGTCCGCCTCCTTGAATTCATTTACCTTTTTATTGATATACTGCATGACCTCCAGCGCAAACTGCCCGTCTTCGGCGATAGATTTGCCGTTATAGAGCTCCTGCAGTTCATTCAGCGCCGTAATGCCAAAGGAAGCGGTCATTGGCTTTAAGAGCGGTTTGATCTTATCCTTCGGATCAAGATGACCGCCGTAGAAGCCGCCCTCACAATAAGCGAGCGGATTTGTCGAGGCCCGCATCTCACCCAGATATTCGTAGGTGCGGATATGGATGCCTCTGATCATCTCCAGATAATAATCCAGCACTTCATAGAAATTGCGGCTCTCCTGCCGTGATTTCGCGAGAATCATCGGCAGATGCAGGCTGACAGCACCCACATTGAATCGTCCGACAAACACCGGCTTATCATCCTTATCCGCCGGATGCATCCCGCCGCGCTCATACCAGGGACTTAAAAATGCCCGGCAGCCCATCGGACTGATCACGCGCCCGTACTGTTTATACATGCTCGCCACATAGCCCTTACCGGAGAGCGAAAGCCAGTCCGGATACATGGTCTTTGCGGAGCAGTCCAGCCCCGCCTCAAACACATCCTCACATGGCTTACCGTCGCCGTGCAGGTTTTCATCAAACAAAAATACAATTTTCGGAAACAGCACCGGCTTTTTGCTGCCCGGCTTTCCCTGTCCTTCTTTATGTACGTTCAGCAGGGAAATACTGCACATCCGCTCAAAATCAGACTGTCCAAGCCCCAGCGTCATGGTGACAAACGGATAATCCCCGCGGGAGGAGCCAACCGTGTTCAGCTTATATTCAATGCCCTGCCAGCCCTGATCGTAGTCGCGCCTTACCTTGTCCAACGCATATCTTTCTGCCCGCTCCTGCGTACCCTCCCAGGAGGGATCCGCATATTTCAGGAATTCCTCCACGTACTTTTTATAGCTCTTCTCTGCGTAGGGTGCGAGGATCCTGTCGACCTCCGGCACCGTAAAACCGCCGTACTGCTGCGCCGCTGTACTCAGCACGATATCACCCATAACATCGAACGCCGTGTCCAGCGTCTTCGGCTCATTATACCAGACGTTTCCCATCTCAAATCCGTCCTTCAGCACAGAACCGACATCGAACAGACAGCAGTTCATGGTATCAAGACGCGCAGACTGGTCATGGATGTAAATATAGCCGTCCTTGCATGCCTGACGCTCATCACGCGTCATAAAGAACTTCTGATAAAGGTTTTTGTTCAGCTCATTGAAAATAAGGCTGCGTTTCGTCGCCACCAGCGCGCTGTCTGTATTGGCATTGCTCTTGTCTCCGATATAGCGGATCGACTGGCTCTTTGTATATACATCATCCATCATGTGGATAAAATCTACCTTGTAGTTGCGATAGTCACGGTAGCTCTTTGCAACCGCCGGGCTTACCTTTTCCAGCGCGCTCTCCACAATATTATGCATCTCCTGGATGGTGATGCCCTCTTTGCCCATCTCCTGTGCACGTCTGGTCGCATAATCGCACAGCTCCTGAATCTCCTCCGGCTTAAACTTATATAAAGCACGGGCTGCAGATTTATTCACCGCGACTACGATTTTCTCGACGTTGAACTCTTCCTCTGTTCCGTCTTTTTTGATTACATACATTCCTGTTCCTCCCGTTCAACTATATCTGGTGTGTTTTTTGTATTTTTTCACAAGATGTAGTTCCAGTATAGAAGAAATTCCCCGGTTTGTAAAGAGGGAAGTTTATAAGATTTTTTTAAGCCCTTGTAAAGATTCTGTAATTATTCGAAGGGTGGCCTGGTTTCCTCAAGAATTTCATCCGCATCAAAAAAGTCCGTCAGATAGTCAGCATACATATACAGATCGTAACCGTCCAGGGTTCTCCGGGACTGACGGACATAATCCGGCTGCACCTCGATAAAATCTGCCGTCGTCCAGATACTGAAAAAGAAATGATAGCCCTTCTCCAGCAGCATCTCGTACCGGGCGGTACCCGCCGTTACCTCCTCCCCATACGGATAAACCAGCAAATCAGTGTCTCCCACAAGCGAGCCGATCTTATTGCTCCAGGCATCCAGATCATCCTCCAGCTCATTCAGCTCCAGGTCGCTCTCCATGGCATTGTCGGAAAAGCCCTGGCAGGCAATCTGCCATCCGGTTTCCTTCAGCCGGTCCGCAATATCCGCAATCGTACCCGCACCAGTCTCAATACCATAGCCGAACACTCCCTCATAACCTGTGACCGAAATGATACCCTTGGCGCCGCGCAGAGAAAAATCCGGATGCTCCTCCACAAATTCGTCCACGATCGGCACAACGTCATACGCTCCGACAATTGTCTGTCCGGAAGCATCTGTATATTCGTTCATCACGTTGCCGTCCTCATCCAGCACCATCCGGCCGGAAAAGCCGTCCCCCTGCTGATAATCATAATAATTTGCTTCCGTGAAAGACAGCACCATCGGCGTTTTTCCCTCCGGAATAGACGGAGTATTGACGGCAAAGCTGGTTGTCCCGTCCTCATTCTGCACTTCAACCACTGTCTCATGAACATCCATCAATACATATCCACGGTCATACAGTGACTGCAGGATTGCTTTGAATTCGTCCACCGTCAGTGTCCAGTAGTTATAATAATAGCCCATTTCCTCGTCCTCAAACGCACGCTGAGGATCCACTGCCAGTGTTTTTACAGAAATATGCGCAATGTCCCCGCTGTATACATCCATCTGTCCCAGCAGGCGCTGATATTCAATCTTGGCGCTGATCACGCGGTCGTCATCGGCGTGCTCTTCGCTGATCAAAGCAAGCTCTTCCAGAGCCTCCGTATAATTATACGAGGCCGCCATACGCGCTGCCTTTTCCAGATGTCCGGTCACATCCTCCTCCACCGCTTCCTTCTGCTCCTGGATTTCACGCTGTGCCTTCATCTTCGGTGTCTCCACCGGCTCATTATTTTCATACATGCCAAGTGTGCCGATGCTCTCCGCAATCTGCGCATTCATCGTCGCGCGGCTGCAGCCTGTCATACAAAGCATCAGTATCGTAAATAATAATAAAGCAGATATCCTTCTCTTCATGAAAGTACCCCTTTCTCACAAGATAGTATATCTGCTCTTTTCCAAAAAAACAAGCCCTGTATTATCTGGATAATGTTTCCTTTAAGATTTTGTTGACGGTGCCCGGGTCAGCTTTTCCTTTCAGCGCCTTCATTGTCTGCCCGACGAGAAAGCCAATCGCTTTTTCCTTCCCATTCTTAAAATCTGTCACAGACTGCGGATTTGCTGCAATCACCGCTTCAATTGTGCCACGCAGTGCACCCTCATCGCTGACTGCTTTCAGCCCATGATCCTCCACATATTTTTCCGGATCAATATCATCCGTGAAGATTTTCTCAAAAACCTCCTTCGCTACACGGTTGTTAACTGTACCTGCGTCCACAAGTTCTACCAGCTTCGCCAGATTTTCCGGTGAGAAGCGAAGTTCCTCCGGCTCCTGCCCCCTCTCTTTCAAAAGACGGAGCGTCTCGCCCATCAGCCAGTTGGAGACTTTCTTTGGCTTTTTGCAGATGGCTGTTGCCTCCTCAAACAAATCGGCAAGGCGCTTGGACGAGGTGAGAATACCCGCATCGTAATCCGGGATGGCAAATTCCTCTTTATAGCGCTGCAGCTTTTCTGTGCGCAGCTCCGGCTGTGCGGCGCGCACGCGCGCAATCCACTCATCGCTGATATACACCGGTGTCAGATCAGGATCGGGGAAATAGCGATAATCCTGTGCATCCTCCTTGGAGCGCATCGCATAAGAATATTCCTTTGTGTCATCCCATCTGCGCGTTTCCTGCACAACCGCTTTTCCAGACTCCAGCAGGTCGATCTGGCGCTCCCGCTCGTTCCCGATCGCGCGGGCGATCGCTTTAAAGGAATTCAGATTCTTCATCTCGGTACGGGTGCCGAATTTCTCCGTCCCCACCTCACGGACAGAAAGATTGACGTCCGCGCGCATGGAACCCTCCTGCAGCTTACAGTCAGAAGCACCGAGATACTGGATAATCAGACGCAGCTTGTCGAGATAAGCGATCACTTCCTCCGCGCTGCGCATATCCGGCTCAGACACGATCTCGATTAACGGCACACCGCTGCGGTTAAAATCCACCAGGGAACAGTCCTCCCATTCATCGTGAATGAGTTTCCCGGCGTCCTCCTCCATGTGGATTTCATGAATGCCGATAATTTTTTTGCCCGCCGGGGTCTCAATTTCAATTCCGCCGTCATGACAGATCGGCAGATAAAGCTGTGAAATCTGATAATTCTGCGGATTATCCGGATAAAAATAGTTTTTGCGGTCGAACTTACAATGCTGGTTGATCTGGCAGTTTGTCGCCAGCCCGACAGCAAGTGCATACTCCACCACCTGCTTATTCAGAACCGGAAGCGAGCCGGGCATTCCGGTGCAGACCGGGCAGGTATGCGTATTTGGCGCTCCGCCAAACTGCGTGGAACAGCCACAGAAAATTTTTGTTTTTGTCGCCAGCTCTACGTGAACCTCCAGTCCGATAACTGTTTCATATTGCTTTGCCATTTACTCCACCGCCTTTCCTGCCAGTGCCGGCGCCTCATAGGTACGGCTGCACTCAAAGCTATACGCCGCCCGGAGAATTTTTTTCTCCTGAAAACAGTCGCCGAGAAGCTGAAGCCCGACCGGCAGCCCTTTGCCATCCTTTCCGCAGGGCACACAAATACCCGGAATTCCGGCAAGATTCGCGGAGATCGTATAAATATCGCCGAGATACATCTGCAGCGGATCAGACAGGCTCTCCCCAAGCCTGGGCGCTGTGGCAGGCGCCGCCGGTCCCAGAATCACATCATATTTTGCAAATGCCCTGTCAAATGCCTGTTTTATCAGCGCTTTTGTGCGCAGTGCCTTTAAATAATATGCATCATAATAGCCGGAGCTAAGTACAAAAGAGCCAAGCATGATACGGCGCTTTACCTCTGCGCCAAAACCCTCTGACCGGCTCTTTTTATACATCTGGTGCAGCCCCTCGTACTCCTTTGCCCGGTACCCATATTTGATCCCGTCAAAACGGGAAAGATTGGAGCTTGCCTCTGCTGAAGCAATCGTGTAGTATGCCGGAATTGCATATTCTACCAGACTTAAATCGAATTCCTCCACCTCAGCGCCCTTTTCCCGCAGTATCTCCGCCGCTGCCAGAACCGCCTGTTTCACCTCTTTGTCCAGACCGCTGCCAAAATAATCGCGCGGGATACCAATTTTCATCCCCTTTACATCATCCTTCAATGCCGCCGTAAAATCGCAGTCTTCGCGCCGGATGGAGGTGCTGTCTTTTTCATCGTAGGACGCAATCACCTCCAGAATTGCCGCACAGTCGCTCACGTCTTTCGCAACCGGTCCGATCTGGTCAAGCGAGGAGCCATAGGCAATCAGCCCATAGCGCGACACGGTGCCGTAGGTTGGTTTAATGCCGGTGACACCGCAGAATGAGCTCGGCTGGCGGATAGAGCCGCCGGTGTCCGAGCCGAGCGCGAAGGAGCACTCATTTGCCGCTACCGCCGCGCAGGAGCCGCCTGACGAGCCGCCCGGCACATGCTCCGGATTCCATGGATTTCTCGTCACCCCATATGCGGAGGTTTCCGTCGTGCTGCCCATGGCAAACTCATCCATATTCGTCTTTCCGAGCACCACAACACCTGCCGCCTCCAGATTTTGCACCGCCTGTGCTGTATAGGTCGGAACAAAATTTTCCAGAATACGTGAGCTGCAGGTCGTTGGCAGATCCTTTGTACACATATTGTCTTTGATTGCCGCCGGAACCCCGGCAAGCGGTCCTGTTAATTTCCCCGCCTCAATCTTTTTCTGCACCTCTGCCGCCCTTTTCAGCGCACCCTCTTCATCCACTGTCACATAGGCATGCACCGCTCCCTCCAGCTTTTTTATCTGATCCAGCGCCGCCCGCGCCGCCTCCGGCGCGCTCACTTCGCCCGCCCGGATCTTCTTTGCGAGCGCAAGCGCTGTCATATCCATTAATCCCACGTCCGTATACCCTCCTTTTGCTCCGTTTCGCTTTGCAGATGCCGGAATTACTCTACCGTTCTCGGCACCACAAATGCCCCATCCTTTTCCTCCGGCGCATTTTTCAAAATCGCTTCCCTGTCATCTCCGTTTGTAACCACGTCCTCCCGGAATACATTCTGTACCGGAAAAACGTGAGACATCGGCTCAATTCCTGCAGTATCCAGCTCATTCAATTTATCGATATAATCCAGCATTCTTCCCATATCCGCCTTTGCCTGTTCCTTTTCTTCAGCAGAGAGCTCCAGCTTTGCAAGGATACCGACATATTCGATTGTCTCGTCTGAAATAATATTTGCCATTCCTTTTCTCCTAATCTCTCACTTTAATGTGTACCTCACGAAGCTGCTGCTCTGTAACCGTTCCCGGTGCGCCGCACATCAGATCCTCAGCGTTGCCGTTCATCGGGAAAGCGATAACCTCACGGATATTTTCTTCATTCTTTAAAAGCATCAACATCCGGTCAATACCGGGCGCCATACCTGCGTGAGGCGGTGCTCCAAAGCAGAAAGCGTTATAGAGCGCTCCAAACTTGTTTTTCAGAACTTCCTCATCATATCCGGCGATTTCGAAAGCCTTCTTCATAATCTGTATGTCGTGATTGCGCACTGCACCGGATGACAGCTCCACGCCATTGCAGACGATATCATACTGATATGCCAGAATATCCAGCGGATCGCTGTTGTTCAGTGCCTCGAGACCTCCCTGCGGCATGGAGAACGGATTGTGCGTAAAGCCGATCTGCCTTGTCTGCGGATCCTTCTCAAACATCGGGAAGTCGTTCACATAACAGAAGCGATAGGAATTTTTCTCCAGAAGCCCCAGCTTTTCGCCAAGCTCTGTGCGGATCATACCTGCATAATAAGCGGCGCGCTCCTCCTTATCCGCCATGAAGAAAATCGTATCGCCGGCTGAAAGTCCGGCAAGCTGCGCAAACTCTTCCTTTAATTCCTCCGGAATAAACTTGTCGATCGGACCCTTGTAGGATTTATCCTCCATTACTTCCAGATAACCAAGACCACCCATACCGATGCCGGTGGCATATTTCAGCAGCCGTTCATGAAAGCCCTTGGACATTCTCTCATGTACGCGGATAGCGCGTACAGTTCTGCCAAGGAACGGTCTGAAGGTACATTTCTGGAAGAAATCCGTCACATCGATAATGCGCAGCGGATTACGCAGATCCGGCTTATCGGTACCAAATTCCAGCATCGCCTGTTTATAGCTGATGACCGGATACGGCGCTGTGGTAACCGTATATCCTTCCGGCGCAAATTTTTCAAATGTCGCCGTCAGCACTTCCTCTCCTACTTTAAATACTTCCTCCTGAGTGGCAAAGCTCATCTCAAAATCAAGCTGATAAAATTCACCCGGCGAACGGTCCGCACGCGCGTCCTCATCGCGGAAGCATGGTGCAATCTGGAAATATTTATCAAAGCCGGAGACCATCAAAAGCTGCTTATACTGCTGCGGCGCCTGCGGCAG
>DKTR01000028.1:7283-7487 GCA_002473385.1 Lachnospiraceae bacterium UBA7225 | reverse complement strand
GGCAGCGCATAAAATTTCCCTTTAAATTTGCGTGACGGAACAATATAATCACGCGCTCCCTCCGGGGAGGACGCACACAGGATCGGTGTCTGGATCTCAAGGAATCCCAGCTCTGTCATCTTCTGGCGCAGAAAGGCAATCACCTGTGAACGGAAAATAATATTGTCCTTTACCTTTTTGTTGCGCAGATCCAGATAGCGATAT
>DKTR01000028.1:6536-6976 GCA_002473385.1 Lachnospiraceae bacterium UBA7225 | reverse complement strand
TCCAGATAGCGATATTTCAGACGGACATCCTCGCGTACCTCACGGCTGGTCTGTACCTCAAAGGGAAGGTTTTTGTAAACCCCGCCCAGGACGGTGATTTCATGCGCCTCCAGTTCGATGGTCCCGGTGGGGATCTTAGGATTATAGGTTTCCTCATCGCGCTTTTCTACCAGTCCCTTAACGGAAACCGCCTGCTCCCTGCGAATGCCCTCCAGCAGCGCACCGTCCCGCAGAACCACCTGCATCACGGCATACATATCGCGCACATCCACAAACGAAACGCCGCCGTGGTCGCGGATATTCTCTACCCAGCCCGCGATGCGCAGTTCCTTTCCGATATCCTCCTCACTCACCTGATCTAACGTGACATCTCTGTAAATATTGCTCATAATCTGCACTCCTCCTATTCTTTCCTTCCGTGCACCTCCATTTCGCTTCGC
>DKTR01000028.1:0-6251 GCA_002473385.1 Lachnospiraceae bacterium UBA7225 | reverse complement strand
ACTCCGAAACGCCGGATTTGCACGATTTTTTCCGCCGTGCACCTCCATTTCGCTTCGCTCCATGTCGGTCGCGGGGCTGATGCCCTATAAATCCGTCTTTTTCTGCGTTTGCCTGCATGCCAGCATGCGCAAACTCCGAAACGCCGGATTTGCACGGCTACATGCTTTCACGCAAAAAGCCCCGGGATACAAATATATCCCGGGGCGAATAAACTTCTTTATCCGCGGTACCACCCGCATTCACAGAATCCGCAGATTCTGTCTCAAAGCATATAACGTCTGCTTTACGTACCGGCCTACTGCAGCACTCCCATGCACCAGATATCTGCTGCCCATTCAACCGGTCTGCTCCGGAGTGTTCCCTATTTGTCCGTTCCCTTAAGCGGCGCTCTCAGTCGGTGACGCCGTATTCCTGTCAAGTTCCATGGACAAGAGTCTCCTTCAACGCATTTATCTTGTTCTAGATAATAACATATCATTTTTTTAATTACAAGCCCCATTTTAATGAAAGATATTTATCACTGCAATGTAAAATTCTCATGAATATATCAGCTGGCGGGCTGCTTTGTTTTCCTGCCAGCTGACGGGCTGCATTGTTTTCCTTGTATTTTCCGGAAAATCTGTTATACTGTGTAAGAACGTCAAATCGTTATTGTTCATCAAATTCACATACCGGCTCTTTGCGGCAGCCGGCATGGCAAGGGAGGATTTTAGCAGAACATGGAACATCTAATTATTCCCGGACACTACGAATCGGCACTGAATCTTCACGATACACAGGTTGCCATCAAAACGGTGAAAGACTTTTTCCAGCAGACTCTGGCATCCCGGCTGAATCTGCTGCGTGTATCCGCGCCGCTATTTGTCACCCCGTCTTCCGGGCTGAATGACAATTTAAATGGCGTGGAGCGGCCTGTTTCCTTCGGCATCCGCGAGCAAAACGAAAATACCGCAGAGATCGTGCATTCTCTGGCAAAATGGAAACGCTACGCGTTAAAGCAGTACGGCTTTTCTCACGGTGAGGGACTGTATACCGATATGAACGCGATCCGCAGAGATGAGGACACCGACAATATCCACTCGATCTACGTAGACCAGTGGGACTGGGAGAAAATCATTTCCCGCGAAGAACGTACTGTAGATACTTTAAAAGAAGTAGTCTGCACTATCTACAAGGTACTGAAGAAAACGGAAAAATATATGGCGATCCAATACGACTATATCGAAGAGATTCTTCCGAGAGATATCTTCTTTATCACAACACAGGAGCTGGAAGATCTCTATCCCGGCTGCACGCCGAAGGAGCGTGAATACCGCATTGCAAAAGAAAAGGGTGCCGTGTTCATCATGCAGATCGGCGGCGTACTCGCCTCAGGAGAGCGTCACGACGGCAGAGCGCCGGATTATGACGACTGGGCGCTCAACGGCGATATCATTGTCTACTATCCGGTGCTGGACATCGCTCTGGAGCTCTCCTCCATGGGAATCCGCGTGGACGAAGAAAGCTTGATGCGCCAGCTTGAAACCGCCGGATGCCCGGAGCGCGCATCGCTCCCCTTCCAGAAGGCAATTCTGGAAAAAGAGCTTCCATACACCATCGGCGGAGGTATCGGACAGTCCCGTATCTGTATGTTTTTCCTGCGCAAAGCCCATATCGGGGAAGTCCAATGCTCCCTCTGGCCGGAAAGCGTAATGGAAGAAGCGCAGAAAGCGGGCATTCCCCTGCTGTAGTACAAGAAATCTAAAACACAGCATTATTCGGCAGGCACATAACAAAAAACAATTTTTTTAAAATATCATAATCAGTGTGCCTGCCGTAATCAAAACCGCCCCGATTAACGATTTTGCCGTAAAGCTTTCATGCAAAAAGACAAAAGCCAGTATCAGCGTAATTACAACACTTAATTTATCTATCGGCACCACCTTGGAAACATCTCCTAATTGCAGCGCTCTGTAATAGCATAACCATGACGCCCCGGTAGCCAGGCCGGACAAAATGAGAAAAATCCAGCTCTTCTTACTGATTGAACCAATCCCTCCCTGCGCATCTGTCAAAAAAACCATTCCCCATGCCATAGCCACAACCACCATCGTACGGATAGCAGTAGCCAGATTGGAATTCACTCCCTCGATTCCCGCTTTCGCAAGAATAGAAGTCAATGCTGCAAAAACAGCAGACAACACAGCAAATACCGCCCACATAGCTTCTTTCTCCTCCATCCTTTTTTAATAAGCAATGACTTTTCAGCCATATATTCCGGCTTTACAGCAACCATATCTTTCAGAGTCTTTTCAATCGTCATTCTTGCAAGTTCTACACCGTACTTTCCTGCAATCAAAGTATAATAAACAGCTCAAAAAAACGGCCGGCATCGTATTTCAAACCGTAAACAGCATAAGTTACAGTTCAATTCTCCTATCCTTATAATAATATTCCTTATCATGTTCATTAATTTCGCGCATCACCCTGCAGGGATTTCCCACTGCAACCACATTGGCTGGAATATCCTTCGTTACGATGCTTCCTGCGCCAATTACCGTATTATCTCCCACCGTAACCCCCGGCATAATCACTGCCCCGGCGCCAATCCAGCAGTTCCTTCCGATATGGACCGGCATATTATACTGATACAGCTGCTCGCGCAGCCCCGGCAGAATCGGATGCCCCGCAGTGGCAATGGTTACATTGGGTCCGATCATCGTGTAATCGCCGATATAAATATGGGTATCATCCACGCATGTCAAATGATAATTGGCATAGACCATCTTCCCGAAATGGCAATGATGCCCGCCAAAATTCGCATAAAAAGGCGCTTCTATATAGACACCCTCGCCGCATTCTGCCAGCATCTCTTTTAACATTTTCGCTCTTTTTTCCGACTCCGAGGTTTTGGTCAGATTATACTCAAACAGCATATCCTGATAAACCGCCTGTTCTTTCATGATTTCCTCATCCCCCGGCAGATACAAATCCCCCGTATGCATCTTGTCCTTCATTTCTCCCATTTTCAACGACCTCCATCTCTTATTTTTTATTCTCTCAGCACTTTTGCCGAAAAATTCTTCCTATAAAATACCATGGACAATATGGTTGCCGCCACCCAGCCCACCGGCCAGGAAATCCATATTCCTACGCTGCCAAGACTTCCTGCGAACAGAAAAGCGAGAATCACACGAAGTACCAAATCTACAAAGGTGGCCGCCATAAACTGTTTCATAAGCCCAGCTCCCCTTAATACCCCGTCCGCCATCAGCTTTGCGGCAACAACGAAATAGAAGGGGGAAATAATATGCAGAAACTGGATTCCCGTCTGCATGGCCACTGTGCTGTCCTTTGTCATAAACAGATTAATCATGCTTTCCCCGAAAATAAAGAAAGCGGCAAAAAAAGGAACCACAATCAGCATGGCCATCTGGATTCCGGCAAAAAAGCCTTCCCGCACCCGTTCTTTTTTCCCGGCTCCCATATTCTGTGCCGTATAATTGGAAATACCGTTTCCCAGTGTGGTAAAACTGGTAATGGCAAAGGTATTCAGCTTTATCGCCGCCGAATACCCGGCAATTACGGACGAACCGAAACTGTTTACCAGTCCTTGTATAAAAATATTCCCTATGGAAATAAAACTTTGCTGGAAAATGGATGGAACCGCTATCTGGCTGATTTTCCGCAGCATTTCTCCTGAAAACAGCTTCGCCTTTCCTTCCGTTTTCAGCGTACGCAGCCGCCTTGCCATCGTAAGCAAGGCTAAAATACTGGCAATCCCCTGAGCAAGGAAGGTGGCCCAGGCTACTCCGGCAACGCCCCAGCCACATTTCGCCACAAACAGATAATCCAGAAGAATATTTCCTATAGAGGATGCCATCAGAAAATAAAGGGGCGTTTTCGAGTCGCCCAAAGCGGAAAAGATTCCCGTTGCCACATTGTATAAAAACAGAAAGATAAAGCCTCCGATATAGATACCCAGATAAAGCGCTCCCGCATCAAATATATTTTCCGGCGTACGAATCATAACCATCAGCGCCCTCGTTCCTGCCAGACCCAGAACCGTCAGCCCTGCCGATATAAGAAATGCGGCAATCAATGTAGTGGTCACCGCCGTTTTCATCTCTTTATACTTCTTTGCCCCAAACAGATTGGATATAACCACGGAACATCCGATATTGCTTCCTACTGCAATTGCCATAAAAATCATTGTAATCGGATAAGATGCCCCGACCGCTGCCAAAGCATCCTCCCCGGCAAACTTTCCTGCAATAACGCTGTCCGCAATATTATATAGCTGCTGGAAAATTACGCTGACAAACATCGGAACAGAAAACTGCCACAAAATTTTTCTGGGAGTTCCCTCTGTCAAATCCTTCATTTCTCATCACATTCCTTTCCTTGCCGTTTTCTATGACCCATCCCCCGCCCCCAAGGTATTATATTCCCGGCGGAAGGATTTGGCAAGGAAAATATCTGCGTTACGTATCCCCCACCTCGTCAAATGCCAGTCCCGGTTCGCCGTCATACATTTTCTTAAAGGTAGTCAGTCCTTCCTCTTCACAAGTCTTTTCCCAAAGCTTATCGCTTAAGGAATCTACGAATCTCTGCTGAGGGGCTTTTTCCAGAACACATTTCCTGAGATATTCCAGTTCTTCCAGAAAACCGGTATCCGTCACTGTCCGTCCTGCCTGAATTTCCAGTTCCTCCAGCATCTTCAGCTTCCCCAAAGGCGCAAAATCCGAAATATCCCCTATCTGGATTCTCAGAGAGTAAAGCCCCTCACACTTTGCAATGTCCTCCAACAAGGCATCTCCGTCGGGAATATCCTTCCAATCTGTTTCAAAACGTTCTTCGTTAATGCTGCAATAATCGTATCCAACGCTTTCTATCGCTTCCAGACTTTCAATTTTCAGCACATCGCTGTACCTAATGTCTCCTTCGATTCCCAGCGCCTTCTTAATCACGGCAGGAAGCACCGGCTCCTCCCATTCCATCACATAATCTTCTTTTATCTCCTCCGGTTCTCTTTTCTGGCGCCATGTCTCTTTATTGACACATTCATAAGAGAGCACAAAAGGATTATGCAGCATCGGATAGTCCCATACTTCCATTCCTCTATAGACCGCCCCATCCTCGCCAAATCCCATATGTCTCTCTTCTTCATATTCCTCATAGGTTGCCGCCGTATATAGAGTCAGCTTCCCCATATCAAGGCTATGATCCGAAGGCCCGATACCGATGAATTCCATTAAATTCTTTTCCCCAAAACGGTATGCAGCACTTACGGTCCACAGCTTTCCGGCTTCACTGCGGAATCTGCAGCATATATTATAGACTTCATTGCCGCTTTCCAACTTATATTTTTCGCAAAAAATATCTTCCAGACTTTCGTCAAACACGGTTTCTGCGCTCTTTTTGATATTTTCACATACCTCGTCCCAGTTTTCCGCCCAGGCATCCTCCCCCATCCGGTTATCCTCTATTCCCCACAGTATCCTTACACTGGTGTCGTCCCCGATAAAAGTGCTTAAATGGCTGTCCAAGCTGCAAGTAGCAAGCGCCCAGCGTTCCGGTGTCTGGAAGTGGAAGGCTCCTTCATCCGATAAATAATAACCTTCGCCTCTCTGTATCGACGGTTTTTGCAGATAATATTCCAAATCCGGCATCACCAGCTTTTCCTTTGGCAAAATCAAATCAGGGTCAGGCAGCCGGTTGGTTTCGGCAATCTCTCCCCAGCGTCCGCCGTCGCCCAGATTCTTCTTTGCAATTTTCCAAAGGCTGTCTCCCTGCTCTACCACATAATCATCCAAAGAAGTAAGGAGAAGGATATAATCTTCCGGCTTCCTTTCCTGCCGCAGCCGGAACGCATAATCCCCAGCCGGGTCTTCTTTCCTCACCGCCGCGGCATCTGCTGTTTCCTCTGCATTTTCCGCAGCATACACTCTGCTGCAGCCCACTATTTCCCCTAATGCTGCCGGAACCAATATCTCCGTAACCGCCAGCACCAGCAGACATATAGCTGCCGCCCATTTCCCGGCTCCGTCCGCCGGCTTCTTATGCTTCTCCTGCCGGATATCATTTTCTTTCTTTCCGTTTCCATAGAAAGTTCCTATTCTCTTTCCTATACCCTTTCCTTTCCTCTCTCCCATATCCAGCTCCCTTTCTTATTCATATACTCATCGGCAATTGCGAAACTCTGATTTTCCAATTACGAATTGTGCAGTTTGTATATTCCATAAGCAGACCCTTGATTACCGTCGGTACT
>DKTR01000007.1 GCA_002473385.1 Lachnospiraceae bacterium UBA7225 | reverse complement strand
AGGCGCGTCTCTTTGCGCCGCATTCAACTATGGGAAGCTGCACTTGCTTAATGTGTAACGAGTGAGCGTCTCAACGATGCAGAACAATAAAATGGCATACATATAGAAGCGTTGCTTCAATTGTCAAGAATTATTACGCTCACAAGTTTGGCAGGCATAAAAGAACAGCCCTAAAACAGACAGAAGGAGTAAAAAGCATGCTCATACAGGCGAATCAACTGACAAAGGTATACGGAAAAGGAAAAAATGCGCTGTGCGCACTGGACAGGGTAACGCTGTCCGTGGAACGCGGCGCCTTTGTTTCTGTGGTAGGTTCCAGCGGCAGCGGCAAGAGTACACTGCTGCATCTATTAGGCGGTATCGACCGGCCAACAGATGGAACCGTATCCATCGACGGCACAGACCTCTATTCCCTTGCGCCCGACCCGCTCACGGTTTTCCGACGGCGGTATATCGGGTTCGTATTTCAGAGCTATAACCTGATTCCCGGGCTGAATGTCTGGGAAAATATCACGCTGCCTTTGGGACTTGACAGGCTGAAAGCCGACCGCGGGGAAATAGAGCATCTTCTTTCGACTCTGGGTATTTACAAAAGGCGGTATTCCATGCCCTCGCAGCTCTCCGGCGGTCAGCAGCAGCGCGTGGCTATCGCCCGGGCGCTTGCCACAAAGCCGCATATCGTTCTTGCGGACGAACCTACCGGGAATCTTGACAGCAGGACGAGTCTGGAAGTTATGCTTCTTTTGGAGAGACTGAACCGTGAGTTTTCCCAAACAATTATCATGATTACCCACAATGAGGAGCTGGCGCAGATGACCTCGCGCAGAATCCGTATCGAGGATGGCCGCATTGTGTCCGACAGCGCGGAGGGCAGACTATGATACTTAGACTTGCATGTTTACAGATACAATCTCATCGGCTTCGCACGATATTTATCGCAGTGGCAGCAGTACTCACTTCAGTTTTGTATATGACCGTCATCAGCATTTCCTACTGCATATTGGATTCCATGCAGCTTTCAAGGATGCTGGCAGCCGGATCGGATTTTCATGCGTCTGTTTTGGATACAGGCTATTCGCTCTCCCCGGAGACGCTGCGCAGTAAAATCCAAAACGCGCCGGAGGTTTCGGAAGCATTTCTCTTAGGGATACACAGTGGGTTTTATGCAGATTCTGTATATGCGGACAGTGAGCATCAGGAAATGGATGTTGTTTTTACAGACAGTGAGAAAAGCCTTCCGCACTTGTTCCTGACACCCACAGCGGGGCAATTCCCCAAGTCACAGGATGAAATCATGCTGTATGAGAAAGCATTTTCTGCTGTCACTGTGGGGGATTGCATTCGTCTCACATATAACTGCCCAAATGGCGAAATAAAGGAAAAAGCCTATACGGTATCCGGTTTTTACCGCTGTGACGCGGACAGACCGGTCCTGGCAGTCACTCTGTACGATGAAAACAGCGCTCAGGAGATTGACATCGCCGCCCAAGTGATGATCAGATTTCACAGCAGTTTCAGAATTGACAGACGGCTTGATGCGGTGACGGGACGTCTCGGAGGATGGGAGCTTCCAGGCGCGTACAGAGAATTCCAAATCAACTATGCGTATGCTGCCGCTGATCTCGAGCCGGGCAATGTCCTGTTGATTCTCTGTGTTGTTGTGGTTGTTTTCTTTGCTGCGTTTTTGCTGATTTATAATATTTTCTCTATTTCACTGGCGCAGGATATGCGCACATTCGGGCTGTTGCGGGTAATCGGCACAACGCACCGGCAGATGAAGAGGCTGACCTGTGTACAGATCATTCTCATCGGGTGTGCGGCACTTCCCACAGGCCTTTTGCTTGGATATGTTATCGGTTTCAGGCTGCTTTCGCCTGTTTTTATGAGCCTGAGCGGAAAAATTCTGCCCTATCGCTTCAACCCGTGGATTGTATTGATAAGCGCCGGGCTGACATCGTTTACTCTGTTCTTCTCGGCACTGCGTCCGCTGAAGCGGATCAAAAAGATGACACCGATAGAGTCAGTGTCCGCAGAGCCGGGGGAAGATTGTAATAAAAAGGCGAGACGCCGGAAAATTCCCGCCTCTCCGCGCAGCCTGGCACTGGCAGGTATCCGCAGAAGCCGCGGACGTATGCTGATTACGTCTCTCTCCGCGATGGTATCTGTTCTGCTCTTTGTGCTTGTCGGTGGCCTTGTGGACGGCTTTATCGGGAGCACTCTGAACAGACTCGGAAGATTTGACATCGATCTGACGCTGGAATATCAGATGGAAAACGCTGTCACCATAAGCACAGTTCTGCCATCCTTTGAAAGCCCTTCTTTTCGTATCGCCATAGAGCCTGATATCATTGAGAGTCTTGCGTCATCTGACGCTGTGAACGAAATGTATCTTCTGCGTTTTGAGCGTATCAGTGCAAAAATTACGCCATTGTTAGAAGAAAGAATGCGGGCATATCTGGCACAGCAGAAAAGTGAATATGTACTTAAGGAGTATCAGGACATCCTTGACAGCGGCCTGATAGACTCCGTTGTCCTTGGGATTCCCGACGAGCTTTGCCAGTATCTCGTTGTATCCGGGGAAACCGGGAAATCCATTTTCTATAATGGGGAAGAACTGTATGATGGCTGTCATGTTTTGTGCATTTCTGCCGCTGAACATGGGTCTTTTGATTCCACATATTTTTATACCGGCGATCTGCTGTCCTCGGACGCTCTGGAGAGGAATTATGAGGTGATTGGCGTCAGACTGCCATACGGTATCTATAGGACACTGGGCGAAATATGTTCGTGTTCGTATATCGGTTCAGAGGAAGCACTGTTTCTGCTTCCCATGAGCGTGTTTGAAAAAGAGTTTCATGACGCACCTGTATTTACCGTCCTTGCCAACGCAAAGGAGAATATGGGAGAAACACTCCGGGAAGAAGTACAGAAATATACCGATGGAAGAGGCATGGAGCTTAACGGCGCATCATACCTCTACCGTGCATCCGGAAAATTAAACGGGCTTGAAAATTTGCGGGTACGGTTGGCAGCGCTTCGCCTTACCGGATACAGTCTCTGCGGAATCATACTTCTGGTCGGTCTTCTGAACATGGTAAACAGCGCGCTGACCTCCATGGTGCTGCGGCGGCGGGAATTCGCCATGCTGGAAACGGTCGGCATGACCCGCGCCCAGCTTCGCAGGATGCTGTTGTATGAAAACAGCACAGGCGGTGTGTTCGGAATTGTCTCTTTCGTTGTTGGTTCCGTTCTGTCGAATGCATTACTGACACATGTGTTCGAAGTGGACATTTCTCTGATTTCACTTCCGGCAGTGGGAATCCTGCTTTTCCTGTTCGCTGCCGGCGGCGTAACTGCGGAGCTCTCTTATCGGATGTTGACACAAACGGCGCTGACCGAACGGATAAGGCTTGAAGGGTGAAGCATGGGTCTGGATATACTGGGGAAACAGCTTACGCTGTTCCCTGGTTATATCTGTTTTCTAACCTGCATAAAGGAAAATCCGAGAAGATTCTGCCCATTCCACTTATTCATATCAAAACGATCGGGATCCTTCATAGACAGTCCAATTCCCCAAACTCTGTCCTTAACAGCACACTCTGCCAATATTGCCGAACCTGTCTTTTTCAAATTCTCACGAAGCTTTTCATTTTGTGAAAACTTTGCTGACAAGCCCTTGTATACAACAATCTGTCTGATTCCATTCCAAATAATATCGTTGTAATCAGCCACCTGTCTGCCATATTGCTTAATCGCTCCTGGATTCTGTGTCTCCAAAATTTTCTCAGCTATATTAAAATCCTCAACTGTCACTTGTTTCTTTGCACAGGTCACGGATGCCGCTCCGCTGCCGCCAGCTATAAAGGGATATTTTCAAAGCGTCTTACCCTGGGAGCCGCTATGGCTTCCTGCATGGTGCTGCGCTGCATCAGGAAAATCTTACTCCCGTATTAAGACGGCATAAAGATAAAAAAGCGAAAAAAGACCAAAAGAGAACCTCTAACGCTCTTCCTGAAAAATCACTTTGCAAATAAGCTCTTTCGGGGTATAATAAGCCTAAACCATTCAACTTGATTTATACCCGCTAACGCAATTAATTGCCGTCTGCACAGTAAACGTAGAACGCATCGGCAATCCAGATCTGAAAGTGGCAATTAATTGCGTTCACGAGTATAAAATGGAAATATGGCAAGCTTCCATTCGAAGCAGGGAGGAATCGCAATGAGCACATTAGACACTACTGTCTCTATGATTCAGAAATGTACGGAAGATGAATTGCAAGTCGTCCAGCAAGTAATTCGACAGTTTTTTCTGAACAGGGGGCCGCACACCACAACAAAAAAACAATTTCTTGAGGAACTACAAATTTCCAGAGGGCAGCACCAAAGCGGCCAGAGCCAGGAGGCCGGTGAAGCGCTGGCGGAACTGAGAGCAAAATATGGACTATAAGGTGATATTGTCAGATCTTGCCAAGCGACAGCTCGATGACATTCTTTTCTACATTTATGCAACGCTGGACAACGAAGTTGCTGCAGCCCGCGTTTTAGAGGACGCAGAGAATACCGTACAGAAGCTTGCTCAGGTTGGCGGTTCCTTAAAAATATGCGAAGAGCCGGAGCTTGCCGAATATGGTTACCGGAAGATGCATTTTTTATCGCATCGCTACCTTATGCTGTAAGGGAGTCTCTCCCCGAGCTTATTGACCAATGTCTGGGCCACGCACTGCGCCCCTCCCGATACCTCCAGGATACCGCCGAACAGAGAGCCAATGCCGATCAGGAGCACAATTCCCTGCAGCGTTTCCCCCGCGCCCTTTTCCACTGTGTTTACCAGGTCCGGAACCGGCATGCCGGCTCCAAGCCCGATAAACAGCGCGGAAATCACCAGGGCCAGCACCGGGTAAACCTTGAATTTGATGATCAGCAGCAGCAATAACAGGATGCCTGCTCCCGCCGCGATCAACAGCCTTGTTGGATCTGCCGCAAATACCGGTTCTGTCATTTTAGTTTCCTCCCACGTATTTATGTACGGTCGCCTTGACCGCGCCCGGGCCGGCAATCATTTCACGGAACATGGATTCGACTTTCTCGCCCACACCGGTCTGATAAAGGTCAACAAAGAAGATACGCTCATTGGAGAGGATGGCCTTCAGCTGATCTGTGAAGGTCTCCGGCTGCCCTACCGCGATGTCCTTCAGCTGTTCCTGGATTTCCTCATTCATGGGGTCGGGCGCCAGCTCGTATTTATTTCCCGCATCGTCCACGCCGAGCATATACCTAAGCCACCCGGCAATCCCCAGAGGAATGGCTATCAGACGGGAAGCATTCCCGTATTTTGCCACATATGCCTTGATGGTCTCCCCAAAGCGGATTCCCACCATCTGAGATACATCCACGGCAAGGCGCAGGTTGGTATCGCCCAGGTATTCATTGGGGAACCGGTCGCTGAAAAGCTCATCCACAAACTCCTGAGGGGAAAGGATGCCTGGATTGGGAACCACGGGCAGCCCCTCGTCATAGGCTACCATACGCGCCATTTTCATCATATCCTCATCCGTATTCAGCATATGGGCAAACAAATCATATCCCAATGCCATGCACAGCGGAGTCATTGAACATATGTGCGTTAACCTCGAGGGACCCCTCTGTTATTGTGGGAACCGCGGCTGTCTGGAAACCTACTGTTCCGCCAATGCGCTGGAGCAGTCATCCGGGCTGCCCGTAAAAGAGTTTTTCCCTCTTTTAAGAGAAGAAAAATCTCCCCGGATTACACAAATCTGGGAAGATTATCTGAACCATCTGGCTTTTGCCATGAGAAACTGTAATATGGTCATTGACGCACCCATTATTATCAGCGGATATCTGGCATCGTATATCACAGAGCAGGATATCGAATATCTGTACCAGCGCATCCATTCCTCCACGCCGTTTTCGTTGGACAGAGAGCATATACTGGTGGGCGTGCACGGGCAATATACGCCCGCCATCGGCGCTGCCCTGTTTTATATAGAGCAGTTTTTACAGTCTATATGAATCGAAAGCTGGGGCCGCGGCATTGAAAAAATCTGCAGTTCACCTCTGCGCAGCTGAAAAATCACATCAGCCTCTTTCGCCAGCACGTTGGAGTGGGTCACAATCACCACGCATTTTCCGGATTTATGGGCGCTGATTCAAAGAATACAACCGGAGAATGGAGTCCAGGTGGAGCTGAGGTGGAGTTTTGATAAAGTTTAGACCGGGCTGTCCTTGCTTCCCAATCATTCACGCTCTTGCAAAAACCACGGTGACAGTGATGATGTCACTGTTGATATTCGCAAAAATTTCGCCATTCATCTTGCGCATGAGCTGTCTGCAAATGTAAAGACCCAGCCCGTTGCCACCAATGTTTCCCGCATTTGCTCCGCGCCAGAAGCTCTCGAAAATATGCGGCAAATCGTCCTTCGCAAGCGTACAGCCGCCGTTCATGACTGCAATTTGGACGCATTCGTCATCTTCGGGGAAAATCAATTCCACACGTCTGCCATCGCCGTATTTGAGGGCATTTTCCATAATGTTCTGCAGCACTTCCACGCTCCTGTCCAAATCCCCCGACAGAAGACAGTTTCTATATTTTCCGACAATGAAATCTGTTTTGATAAGCGCCAGTTTTTCCCTGTAATATCCCGTGATTTTTTCAACAAGTTCCGAGAGATAAAATTCGCCCATATTCACTTCAGGGCTGAGGAAATCTTCTCTTGAGGCCGTTATGATCCGTGAAACATAGGCCTCGATTTCGTCCGCTTTTTCATTGATGTTTTCGGCGATTTTGCGCTGCTTTTCCGCGTCCGAATACAAATTCTTCGACAGTGCTGCCGAGTACAGCTTTATAGCGGAAAGCGGCGTTTTAATATCGTGGGAGAGCGATAGCAGCAGTGTTTTCTTTTCTTTCTGCATTTCCAGTTCGCGCTGCTTTTGCTGTTCCATATTTTCACGGAGAATGTCGATTCCCCAAAGAAATTTTCCGAAAAAACGGTTTTTCGTTTCCTTTATTGGCGCGGTGAGATTCCCCTTTGAAAGTTCGTAGGGGATACTGCTCAAGCGTTCAAAGGGCGCAAGAATTGCAAATTTGATGTAAAACATGACTGCGATAAATAAAATCGCCATAGTACCGAGAACGGTGTTTACCACTCCTGCAAGATGCGCTTTGTTGGAATAACCATTTGCACGGTAATCGAAACGATACAGTTCTCCGTTTATTTCACGGATAACATAGTCGCTGTCCGCGCTGTAAAAATCTTTTCCGTATCCTTCAATATTTGTTACATACACACATTCGGAAATGTCGGCAGAACCTTTCGCCTCTATTTCCCGAACAAGGCGGCTTATCTCTACGCGGTACAGTCTGCCGTCCTTGGTCTTGTCGGCAGCAAGAATTATATTCACGACAGCAGACAATAGTATCATGGCAAGCGCAACTACCGTGAAAATTCTGTTAAAAGCCTTCATATTTATAACCCACCCCCCATACAGTAACTATTTTTTCAGGATTTTTGGGGGCGTCCTCTATTTTCTGCCGCAGCCATTTTATGTGTACCGTCAGCGTCTGTTGTTCCGAAAAGCTGTCGCTGCCCCAGACCTGTTCAAAAATGTATTCCTTGCTCAAAACCCTGCCCTTATTCTCCATCAAAAGCAGAAGCAGCTCAAATTCCTTCGCGGTCATTTCCAGTTCTTTTTCGTTTTTGTAAACGGTATGGCTCGCCTTATTTATGCGTATATTGCCGTCGGTAATTTCGTCAAGAGCGTATCGTCGCTTGAAAATCCCGCTTATTTTTGCGAGCATGATATCAATATCATATGGCTTTTCTATATAGTCATCTGCGCCGAGATTCAGTCCGTTCAGCTTGTCCTCCTTTTCCGTTTTCGCACTTACAATCAATACGGGGGTGTTGCCTGACCTGCGGATTTTTTCCAGAACATAAAATCCGTCCTTATCGGGCAACATGATGTCAAGCACCACAAGCCTTGCGCCGTATCTTTCGTACAGCAGCAAGGCTTTTTCAGCTGTTTGAACCGCCGATACCGTATAATTCTCCGCACGGAGGAAATCACACAGCAGGTCGGCAAGTTCCCTGTTGTCCTCAACAATGAGAATATCCATATTACCACCCTAATTCCAGAAGCCAGTTATTCAATGCGCGCTCCCGTTCTCTCATCTGCGTGGAACAGTCGCTTAAATCGTACTCTCCCTTTATGTTCCCGTCAACAATGTACATGACCCTTGTGCATTTTGCCGCGACCTTAACATCGTGAGTAACGAGCATGATTGTTGTTCCCTCAGAATTTAATTTTACAAGCTCTTCCATTACCTCGTCGGAGGAAGCGCGGTTCAAAGCCCCTGTGGGCTCGTCGGCAAAAATCATTTTCGGGTCGTTTATCATACTGCGGCAAATGCACGCCCGCTGGAGCTGACCGCCCGAAACCTCGTTGATGTCGTTGTCGGCAATGTCGATAATGCCGAGCCTGCGCATGAAATCCCGACCGCGCCGCACCGTTTCCCTGCGGGGTTCGCGCAGCTTACTGGATTGCGTTGCGGGAAGTATAATATTATCCAATATGGTGAGGTTTTTCAGCATATACATTTGCTGAAAGATAAAACCCATTTCGTCAAGGCGCAGGTCTGCAAGTTCTCTTTCGCCTATCCCTGCAATATTTTTTCCACAGAAGCTCACCTCTCCTGCGGTAACATCATCCATGTCTGAAACTGCGTACAGCAACGTGGATTTTCCAGAGCCAGACGGTCCCATGACAGCGACCATTTCTCCCTCGTCAATCATAAAATTTATGTTCTTCAATACGTTGTTCTGCCGCTTGTTTACGATATATGTTTTGCAGAGGCCTTTTACTTCGAGAATATTCATAATTGCTTCTTCCTTTCCTTATTCAATGTTTGCCGTATCGGAGGATTTGATTTTTCCTGTGTACAGAGAGGTCAAAAATGCGCTTGCGACTGTGGCGGTAAGGACGATGACGGGGAATACTGCGTATATCTCCATGGGGGTCTGCATATATTCCACACCCATTTCAAGACCCATTGTTCCGAAAATCGGATCGATGCAAAGCTTTGTAAGGGGCATACCCAAAAGCTCCGCAAGAAGTACAGCCGCCGCTGCCGAAATGAAAAATCTTAACGTATGCTGTCCGTATATTATGGCATTCCTCATGCCTATGGCTTTCATGAGGGCAATCTCCGCCTGCTCCTTTGCGATAAAGGAACGCTCCATAAGCACGGTTATAAGCGCGACCAAAAGTACCGTAAGGACGGCGGACATTTTTTTAACCGCATCTATGGCGCCGCCAACCCCGGTAGTGTCGCTTACTGCTTCGCCCGCTGTTTTAACGCTTGAGAACTTAGGATAAAGTTCCTTAATCTTTTCAATTCTCCTTAATACTTCCTTCTCGTCGGGGGCGTCGGTAAATTTTATCTGCGTACCGGAGGAGCCGCTTGCTGCGATATAGTTTATATCGCAGT
>DKTR01000058.1:25765-29349 GCA_002473385.1 Lachnospiraceae bacterium UBA7225 | reverse complement strand
CATTGAGATTCCGAGAAGTTATAATAGCGCAGCACTGACTGTGTCTGCGCACCTTTACTATATTACATTCCGGCAAAAGAAGTCAACCCCTATCTGTATTCACACTGATCCTGCCAGACTGGTTACTGTTCGTGTCGTTCACAGTAACATTCGCAAATCCATCCCAAATTCGCTTCGCGAATGGGATTTGCTCACACTCGAATCACGTTCTTACGCCTCAAACAACAAGTGTTTGAGGCTGGTGTGGACAGACGGTCTCTTAATAATAACATAGCACTGGAAACCCCCGCCGGACGATTCCATAAATCTGCTGTGCAGCATCATAGGAAAGGTTGATGCAGCCATGGGAGCCCCGGTAATAACAGGCGTCCCCGCCAAAGGAAGGCTGCCAGGTGGCATCATGCAGCCCGATGCCACGGTTAAAAGGCATCCAGTAGGTAACCGGGGTCTCGTAATCCTCGCCCTTCAGCACTGCCGGAGACTGCCGGTAATACACGGCATATGCACCCTCGGGTGTCTGCCTTTCCGTATTCATCATACCGGACACAATATCTGTAGAAAGCTGCAGTTCCCCGTCCACGTACAGCCACAGCTTCTGGCGCGTCAGATCAATTTCCACATAGCTGTCCCCGTAGTCCCGCGAAGGATTCCCAAATTCTGCCGCCTCCGCTGAAAAATGCAGGCTGTGTATTGTCGTCCAGTTCCGTCTGAGAAGCTTTGAAATCTCTTTTGTCTCCGTTTTCGTATCCAGCCGCCAGCCATACTCACCCGGTCTTACCCGGACAATACGGGATGGCGTATTATCATCCGCCGTTGTCTCCAGAACTTTATAATAATCCCAGGTATCAAACTGCTTTTTCAATCCATTCATAAACTCCGCGATTTTGTCATCATCGATATCCCAGTGACCGTCCTCCCAGTAGCGCACCCAGTCCGTCACATCCTCCGCTTCCAGGACTACCTGTTTGTCTCCTGCCTGGTATATGATCTTCATATTGGCGTAAATTCCGTTCGGTTCGAAAGGATTGTAGATTTTTGCCCGCACATCATAGAGTACTGCTTCTTTAAAGTCTGACGTAACAGCGCCTGGCAGAAGTGCTGTCATACACACAACTGCCAGGCTCATCATAATGCCTGTAATCATATCAAACAATTAATCCTCATTTGTATTTACCTTGCTTGCCCTTGCTTCTACTTCCTTTGCCTGGATGTCGGACGGAGCCTGCTCATATCTTGCAAACTCATAAGAGAAGTTTCCGCTTCCGCCTGTCATAGAGCGAAGCTGCGTGGAATAACCGTACATTTCCATCATCGGAACATCCGCCTCAATGATCTGGTTGCCCTTATGATCCGGGTTCATACCAAGCACACGGCCGCGGCGCTTGTTCAGATCGCCCATAACGTCGCCTGTGTACTTATCGGGTACTGTCACTTTCACAGAAGAAATCGGCTCTAATAATACCGGTGAAGCCTCCATAAAGCCTTTCTTAAATGCCTGGATCGCCGCTGTCTTGAACGCCATTTCAGAGGAATCTACCGGATGATAGGAACCATCATACAGGGTTGCCTTTACGCCAACTACCGGATAAGCTGCCAGCGGTCCGCGCTGAACGGATTCCTGAATCCCCTTTTCTACTGCCGGGAAATAGTTTTTCGGAACGGCGCCGCCCACAACCACCTGTTCAAATACGTACGGAACATCCAGATTTCCGGAATTCTCAAAACGCATTTTCACATGACCGTACTGACCATGTCCGCCGGACTGCTTTTTATATTTTGCTTCCACATCAGAATTTTTGCGGATAGTCTCACGGAATGCTACCTTCGGGCGTCCCAGTTCTACTTCAGCCTTATATTTTGTCTGCAGCTTACTCACAATAATGTCGAGATGCTGGTCTCCCATACCGTAGATAAGCGTCTGACGGTTTTCTGCATCGTTGACTGCCTTCATTGTGAGATCTTCCTGCATCATCTTTGCGAGTGCCTGGGAGATCTTATCCTCATCCCCCTTTGTCTTTGCAAAGTACCTCTTATAGGTATACGGAACGGAAACATCAATGCCCGCATACTGGATCGGTGCTGTCTTGGTGGAGAGAGACTCTCCTGTTCTGGTAACATTCAGCTTGCCGATTGCGCCGATATCACCCGCATGAAGCTCCGGCACCTCGATTGCCTTACTTCCCTCCATCACATACAGCTTGTTTAATTTTACTTCCACGTCCTGCTTCGGATTATAAAGAGTGTCATCGTTCTTGATAACACCGGATGCCACCTTGATAAGTGAATATTTTCCGATAAACGGATCAACAATCGTCTTAAATACGAAAGCGGATTTTGCCTTTGCGAAGTCATAGTCTGCCTCGTAAATCTCGTTCGTCTTTGTATTGATACCTGCAATGTGGCGTTTATCCGGGCTCGGGAAATACTGGACCATATCGTCAAGCAGGTTTGCCACGCCGTACAGGTTCACCGGAGAACCCATGGCAACAGGAACGATAGAACCGTCGGATACGTTCATGGTGAGCGCCGCCATAATCTCTGCCGTAGAGAACTCTTCTCCCGCAAAATAGCGGTCCATAAATTCTTCGGAAGTCTCTGCAACTGCTTCAAGCAGATTCTCGCGGTATCTCTCCAGATACTCCATGGAATAATCCGGAATGTCGCACTCCACCTTCTCGCCCTTGCCTACCCAGCGTCTGCCGGCTTTCTTTACCACATTTACATAACCGACAAATTTCTCGTTCTCACGGATCGGCAGATGGATAGGTGCGATCTTCTTTCCGTAAAGCCCGGTCAGATCTTCTACTACCTGACGAAAGCTTGCATTGTCCACATCCATATTGGTAACAAAGAACATTCTCGGAAGTTTATATTTCTCACAGAGTTCCCATGCCTTCTGAGTGCCTACTTCCACTCCGCTCTTACCGGATACAACGATGATTGCAGCGTCCGCAGCTGCCGCTGCCTCTTCTGCCTCACCCACAAAATCAAAATAGCCCGGCGTATCGAGCACGTTCACTTTGATATCGCCCCAGATAATCGGAACAACCGTTGTACTGATGGAAAATTTTCTCTTTATTTCCTCTTTATCAAAGTCACTTACCGTATTTCCTTCCGGCACGCTTCCCATACGGCTGGTAATACCGGATAAATAAGCCATTGCTTCTGTCAGACTAGTCTTGCCGGCACCGCCATGACCTAAAATAACCACGTTGCGAATTCTGTCTGTTGTATAAACTTTCATATACTTTCCTCCAATTTCGTTTTAGTACGGGCAGAAAAACAATGCCCTTCTGCCCTCGCGCAAAGCCTATGGTTATATTCTACTAAAACTCCACATAAATAGCAAGCAAATTATTCAAGATCACTAATGATATTTTTATGAACGGTCCGGGCGGACTGTTTCTCACTTTAAAGCGGAAAATTGTTGACATCCGCTTCTTATCAATAGTACAATAATACGAGCCGGGGGATAAAAGCATTTGACCCCATGATACGATTAAAAAAGAAGGATATTTTATGAACAACGATTTTACTGCCGGCTTTGTTGCTCTGGGGCTGATCGGCGGCTCCATCGCCAAAGC
>DKTR01000058.1:25158-25488 GCA_002473385.1 Lachnospiraceae bacterium UBA7225 | reverse complement strand
GATCGGCGGCTCCATCGCCAAAGCCATAAAACATTTTTACCCGGACGCTACCGTCCTCGCATATGCAAGAAGGCGCGAGACGCTGGATTTTGCCCTGAAGGAACATATTATCGACGAGGCATACGACGATATCTGCGAGGCGTTTTCCCGCTGCGACTTTATTTTCCTGTGTGCGCCGGTAGAGATAAATATTGCCTGTCTTCCAAAAATAAAGCCGTTTTTAAAGGATAGCTGTATTTTAACAGATGTCGGAAGCACAAAAACCGATATCCATGAGCGCGCCGCTGCGCTCGGTCTGGAGCCCTGGTTTATCGGCGGGCATCCGATGGC
>DKTR01000058.1:24316-24880 GCA_002473385.1 Lachnospiraceae bacterium UBA7225 | reverse complement strand
CGGCGGGCATCCGATGGCGGGCTCTGAAAAGACCGGCATCGAACATGCCCAGTGGTCTCTGATGGAAAACGCTTACTATATCCTGACACCTCCGGAAGGGATTGCCCGCGGAAAGGTAGAGCGCTATACAGAACTGATAGCTTCCCTGAAAGCACTGCCGCTGGTACTCGACTGCCGGGAACACGATTATATCACCGCCGCTATCAGCCATCTGCCGCATATTATCGCAGCGACACTGGTAAATCTGGTACACGACCAGGATACACCCGCAGAGGCAATGAGAACCGTTGCCGCAGGCGGTTTTAAGGATATCACGCGCATCGCGTCCTCTTCTCCCGATATGTGGGAGCAGATCTGCACCACTAATGCCGGCAACATTATTTCGGTGCTGGACGCCTACACAGAAAGTCTGCAGCAGGTGCGCACGCAGCTTTTAGAAAAGGACAGCTTTGCCATCCACAGGCTGTTTGAGAACTCGCGCGATTACCGCAATTCGTTTTCTGACCGCTCCAGCGGACCGCTGAAGAAGGTCTATATGCTCTACTGCGATATGGTGGATGAAGC
>DKTR01000058.1:0-24027 GCA_002473385.1 Lachnospiraceae bacterium UBA7225 | reverse complement strand
CTACTGCGATATGGTGGATGAAGCAGGCGGTATCGCCACCCTGGCCACAATTCTCGCAAGCAGCGGCATCAGCCTTCGCAATATCGGCATCGTACATAACCGGGAATTTGAGGAAGCTGTGCTGCGCGTAGAATTTTACGATGAAGAATCCCTGAAAAAATCAGTGGAGCTGCTGCGCAGATACCGCTACACAGTATACGAAAGGTAGGTTTTCCCATGACTTTTAAAAAGCATGCTCCTTTAAAGGGAGAAATCACCGTTCCGGGTGATAAGTCTATCTCACACCGCGCCGTCATGTTCGGTGCACTTGCCGAAGGCACAACCGAGGTCACCAACTTTCTGCAGGGAGCAGACTGTCTTTCGACGATCCGCTGCTTCCGCATGCTCGGCATTGATATCGAAAATACCCCGGAGCGCATTCTGATCCACGGGAAGGGGCTGCACGGGCTGACTGCACCTGCGGACACGCTGGACACCGGAAACAGCGGCACCACTACCCGTCTGATCTCCGGCATTCTCGCCGGGCAGCGTTTTTCTTCGGTCATAAATGGCGATTCCTCCATCCAGAGCCGCCCAATGAAGCGCATCATGGAGCCGCTGACACAGATGGGCGCAGACATTGTAAGCCTGAAGGATAATGGCTGCGCGCCGCTTTGCATCCGCAAAAGCCATCTGCACGGCATTCACTACAGCAGCCCGGTAGCGTCCGCACAGGTAAAATCCTGCGTGCTGCTTGCCGGTCTCTATGCCGATTCCCCGACCAGTGTAACGGAACCGCAGCTTTCACGCAACCACACGGAACTGATGCTTGCCGGCTTTGGCGCAGACGTTGAGTCTCATGGCACTACTGCTACGATCCTGCCGGATCCCGCACTTCATGCTGAAAAGATTACCGTTCCTGGCGACATCTCCTCCGCCGCATATTTTATTGCCGCCGGACTGATGATTCCCGGTTCCGAAATTCTGATACAAAATGTCGGCATCAATCCCACACGCGACGGTATTCTGCGCGTTGTCCGCGATATGGGCGGTGATATTTCTATCTTAAATAAAAAAATCAGCGGCGGCGAGCCGGTTGCCGACCTGCTGGTAAAATACAGTACACTTCACGGTACTGACATCGGCGGCAGCATCATCCCTGCTCTCATTGACGAACTGCCGGTCATCGCCGTCCTCGCCTGTATGGCAGAAGGAACGACAGTGATCCGCGATGCCCAGGAGCTGAAGGTGAAGGAATCCAACCGCATTGATGTAATGGTAAAAAATCTCACCGCCATGGGCGCCCATGTGACGGCAGCCGATGACGGCATGATCATCAGGGGCGGACAACCGCTGCACGGTGCTGTCATCGACAGCCATCTCGATCACCGCATCGCCATGAGCTTTGCAATCGCTGCACTTGCCGCTGACGGCGAGACCGAAATCACCGGTGCTGACTGCGTCAATATCAGCTACCCCAATTTCTATGAAACACTAAAGGCACTGATGGTTTAACCCGTCAGTGCCTGACTTCTTTCTTCAATAAGATTTTGTACCCTCTCTGCCTCCACCCCCGTCAGCGGCATCGGCTGATAATTGTTGATTGTGCTATTGGAAGATACCGAACAGGGAATCATATTCGTCTCACTCCCCACAATCTCCCTGTCTGTATTAATCACAAATTTTTGCTGAAAAATCATTGTATCGGTCTCTGTCGGATGCGTGTTCCCGCCGAAACAGAAATTCCCCAGACTATAGGCAATGGTCTTTCCCTTATATGTCTCGATTCCCTGCAGGATATGCGGATGGTGTCCAACCACCACATCCGCGCCCTCGTCGATCGCCAGATGCGCCAGCGTTACCTGGTTTTCATCGGGAACCTTCACCAGCTCATTGCTCCAGTGAAAAACTGCTACGATAATATCCGCACCCTCCTGCTTTAATTTAGCGATGTTAGATTTTACCTGTGGGACCCGTTCAAGATGATCGTCCAGCTCATATATTCCCAGCAGACCGACCTTCACACCCTTCACTTCCATTATCACCGTATCATCGTAACCGAAGGTCTGGATGTTATTCTGCTGCAGGATATTTACAGTATCAAGAAAGCTCTGCTCTCCGTAATCGTGGCTATGGTTATTTGCTACATTCGCCGCCTCTACCGACGATGATGCCAGAATATCAACAAATTCCGGTCTCCCCTTAAATGCAAACTGTTTTTCTTCTCTTGTTGTCTCCTCCGTCAGCGTTCCCTCCATATTGACAATCGTCAGATCATCGCTCTGGAAGATATCCCGCACATTTTCCAGAAAGTAATCTGCCCCGTACAGATCATAATACGCATTAAATCCGGTATCCCAGGCAAAATACTCGTCGGTTCCCAGAATACAGTCCCCCGTAAAGCTCAGCAGCAGTTCCACCGGCTGTGCCAGCTTCACAACTTCTTCGGTTTCTTTCTGTGTTTCCTCCGTGGCAGATGTCTGCCCCTCATCCGGAGCGCTTTGTCCATCGCCCCCTGACGCAGAAACCGACTTCTGCACGCTGCTCCTGTTTGCCGGATTGTTCCCCATTCCTGCAGCGAATCGCAGAATAAGCGCTGCAAGCACGATGCACAATGCTCCGCCTGCAATGTAAATCCGGACCTGCCGCTCTCTTTGGTATTTCCGGATCAGCTTCCTTGTATGGCTGATTTTCCGGCGCTGCTCATCATCTCCTGCTTCCAGAATTAGTTCCCGGAGCATATGCTCTGCCCGGTCAAGCTCCCGGCCACCCGTCAGTCTGTTTATAAAATCCTGTAAAACGTTCTTTTTCTTCATGCATTAACAATCCTTTTCCCATCTTCTTCAGACAGTATAAACAGACGATGTATCCTAATTTCATCATGATTGTATCAAAGTTGTATCATGATAATATTTATGAGCCAGGGGACAAATGGGCAGTCCATTTTACACAATACAGTTTCCCCGCGCAAAAACGCGGTCGATGTCCAGTGTTTCCGTGAGCAGAACGATATCCGCATCCTTTCCGTTTGCAATGGAGCCTTTGCGGTCAAATACACCGATCAGTCTTGCCGGATTTTCTGTAAAGAGCGGAATCAGTTCCTCCAGAGAATACCCGGTAAACGCCGTCAGATTACGCAATGCACGGATCTGGGTAAGTGTACTTCCCGCCCGTGTGCCGTCCGATGCCAGCTTCGCGTCTCCGTTTTTCACGACGACTTCATTTACTCCCAGATGATAGTTCCCATCCGGCAGCCCTGCCGCCATGATAGAATCTGTAATAGCGACCACATGGTCTAATCCCTTCGCTTTCAGCAAAAGCCGCACGATCCCAGGATGCAGGTGCAGCCCGTCGCAGATCATTTCACAGTAAATATCTGTCTCCAGAGCAGCGCCAAGAATTGCCGGCTCATGCTGGTGCAGAAGGCGCATAGCATTAAAGGTGTGTGTACAGCAGGCGGCTCCTTTTCTGATTGCTGCCATGGCAGTCTGATAATCCGCGCCGGAATGCCCGATCGCCACTGTGATGCCAAGCTCGCGCAGCGCAGGAATCATTTCCACGATTCCTTCAACCTCCGGCGAAACCGTAATATAGCGGATATTTCCCTCTGCACGCTCCTGATATTCCCTGGCAAGCGCAATGTCCCCACTCCGCAGCAGATGCTCCGGCATCGCGCCCTTGTATTCTGCTGCGAGAAACGGTCCTTCCAGATGGATGCCAAGCAGTTCCGCTGCACCGCCGCCGGACTGATCAAGCTGCAGATACTGGTCAATGCACCACTCTGTCTGCTGCTTCGTATCCGTCAGCACCGAGGCAAGCCAGGAGGTCGTCCCGTTTCCGGCAAAAAACCTGCCGATCTCCTGTAAGTCCTCAGCCGCCGCACTATTGACATCCCTCCCGACAGCCCCATGGGTATGAATATCCAGAAAGCCCGGCACAACCTTCCTGTCTGCCGCATCAATGACCTCACAGTCCGCAGGCTGCACATCATCCGCGAGGATCTGAAGCTTTCCATCTGCCAGCAGCAGATTCACTTTTTCAAACTGATGATCAATATATACTTCCCCATTAATAATGAAATACTTTTTCATGAGCCCTCTCCCTGTTTATTGCGGAAGCTTTGCTACAAACTCTGTGATGCGCAGCAATACATCCGGATGCTCCTGCAGAAGCGTCACCGGAAAATGAGCAGACACCTCCCCGTAAGCCGCATGGCGTACCACACTCCGGTGCCAGTCGCGGAAACACCCCAGTCGGATTTTTCGTGCATTGTAAATCTCATTCATCCCAATCGTGATACAATAAACCGGCATATCATCGATGGCACCGTTTAAATCACCGATGGCATTTGCCGTCCGTGTTTCCCGGCTGATTTTCAGAACACGCGTATGAAGATTGCGAAATTCTTCCGGTGTCAGTTCATCCTGCGCCTCATTAAATGCCACATGACCGTTGATGCCGATACCGCCGAAGCAGATGTCCACGCCGCCAAGCTGCTCAATCAATTGCTGAAGATATTCTGTGTTCTGCGGATCCGGAAATACCCGCTGGTTTTCCGGCATCACCAGTTCCGGATCAATCTTCGAATAAACTGTGCGGTTCATAAAACCGCGGAAACTCAGCTTCTCTGAGGCATCGATCCACTGCTGGTCATCCGTCAGATACTCATCCATATTCAAAAACCACACATTTTTCAGACTGATCCGCTCCCGGTTAACCAGCTCTACAAAAAACGGATACTGTCCGACCGGTCCCACCGGGCAGATGAACACTGTGCGCTCCCCAAGTGCATTCTTCCTCTTTATCTCTTCTGCCATTTCCTGCGCCATCGCCCGGAAGACAGCCTCATTATCGTCCATTACAGTAATCGGTATCTTTGGCGAAGCAAGCAGTTCGTCCTTCGAATAATAGTAATATGCATGTTTCATTCTGTTCCTCCTTCTGATCCAGCTTTACTGAAATCCTGTATATTTCTGTGTAACCTCTAAAATGCGGTAGACGTCCAGATACGGCTGGAACTCCTCTTCCTTTTCGCACAGATAACGGCGAAATGCCCGCCAGCAATTCTTTGCCTCCTGCTGCCTGCCCAGAGCCAGCAATTCCATAGCTTTCGCAAGCCTCTGCACATATTCTTTGTGAAAAACCAATAATTTCCAGAAAACTGCCGGTTCTATTTTTCCCTGCTGTAACAAATATTTTTCCGGGTGGAACCCGGCACAAATTTCCTGTATCTGCCGCATCCGCTCCGCCATCTGTCCGTCGGTGCGCGCGCCCTTGCCGTTTAAGTAATCGCAGCATTGCAGCCGGGAAAGCGCCTCAAGATATTGTCTGGCATCTTTTTCGCCCGCTCCATATGCCGCCGCGAAATATTCCTCTATCAATGCCTGTGTATCCGTCTGCTCCTCAAAAAGCGTATAGCCCATCACATAGCCCGGCAGCGCATCCGGCAATGCTGCCCGCAGCTCCTGGCAGCTTATATAGCCGTCCAGTCTCATTTCTTTTAGCTTTTTAATATCCTCCGCAATCGTCCGCGCGATATGAACATACCCAAAATCCCCATAATGCGCCCGCCCGAGCGGATAGTCATACACAAAGCCGTCTCCGGAAAACTGCGTCTGCCACGCCCGCAGAAACGCCAGATTTTCACCCAGATTTGACGGCAGTGTAATCCGGTTGCGCACATATTCCGGCAAAGTCTCCGGAATCTGCTCCAGCGAATACGACCTCTCAAACGTCCGGCTGATCGGAGCAAACATCAGCACAAACCGCTGCGGATTTTTCAGCCGCTCCCTCACAGGGGGCCACAAAAGCTCCTGATACAACAGAAAAACAATCCGTGTATCCAGCTTTTCCTCGCAGAAGCGCCGGTCAATTTCATTCAGCAGCGCAACATACTGGTCAGAAAGCGTCGTCTGCCGGCATTCGCTGCACTCGCAGACATTATTGTATTCGTCCGCCAGCCAGATATGCAGATAATCCATTTCCGGATTCGCTTTCGCATATGCAGTCACGCTCTCTGCAAACCGGTCCGCCGCCTCCCTGTTATGATAGCAGAGATTTGTATTTGTCGGCACACCTCCGTAAAGCCCGCGCACGCCATCCACCATTGCCGCATACGATTTTTCCGGCTCCTTCAGCGGCTTAGCCGTCGTCTCCCATGAAGACATCTCATAGCCAAGCACCCCGCCTGTCCATCCATGTCCTGCCTTGTGCAGCATCAGATCTCTTTTCTTCAGTTCCGCCTCCAGCAGATGCATGTAATGGCAGGCATCCTCATAGGTAAAGGCTTCCGCTTCCCGGTAGGGATTCTGTTCATGATGATACCATCTCGCAAGGAAGGCGTAGGGCACCTTAAACTGCAGAAAGAAGCTGTTGTAGCCAACCTTCGGCAGCCATGCAATAAAATCCCGGATGTTTTCAAAGGAATCGGCACCCTCAATGCAGACACCCCGGTGATAAAAGGAAGCCGTCTTTTCATAATGCGCCGGCAGCTTTTCTTTTCCGATCCGCGGTACATATTCTCCCTGCCCGCCCGGCATCAGAAAACGGCAGCCCAGATAATGCAGATAATCGTATACGCCAAGCAGCACGCTGCGCGGATAGTTTCCGGTAATGGAACCGCCTTTTGCTGTCACTTCCACACGGAAGCTGTCGTTCTTTCTGCCTGCCCCTTGCGGCTCCGCACCCTGCGCTTCGGCAGCTTCCACCCGCAGCCGCATGGTCCATTCGCAGCCTGCCAGCTCCGGAAGCATCCTTTTCAGATACGCTTCCAGTTCCCCGGCTGCATATACAACTGCCTGCGCACTGCCCTCTTCAAAAATTACTCTCATATTTTGTCACTCTCCCCGCAAAAACAGATTCCGGAATCAAAGACCCCGCTGCAAGCAACGGGATATCTGACCCTGTGGACATCCCGGAATCCCGGGATGCAGAAAACCCCGTGGAACAGACTTTTCTTCCGCTCCACGGGGTCTATTCCCCTGTTTCTGAACAACCGCGGTGCGGGATACTATTCGTCCAGTGCCTCCGTCATCAGATCAAACATTACATAGTTCTCCAGCGGAACCTCTGCTTCCACATCACCGCTGTCGATGAACATCTGCTGCTGTCTCTGATAGTAATCCTGCATTGTTCCGTCTGCAATGCCATTCTTAATATCATCCGCGCCAAACCAGGTTGCGTCGCCGGTCTCAACCATGCAGGCTTCCTTGTCCTTCGCACACTGAGCCGCGTACAGACCTACCGCATAATCCCAGTTGTCTTCCTGTGAAGCATATGCCATTGCCTTATACAGCGCACGGCTGAAGCGGAGCAGGATGTCTCTGTTTTCTTCCGCATAACCCGGCAGGCAGATCCAGCTTGACAGGTTTACAGAATTTGTGGAAAATTCCAGTTCCAGTGCACCATCACAGTTGTCCATGATCTGATTGCTGTACGGATTCCATGCCGTGCAGGCATCTACGGAACCGGAAGACATTGCCGCTACCATATTCGTTGCATCCATTTCATAAGCCTCGATATCGTCCATAGTCAGGCCAGCTGCAGCCAGTGCACCATTTAAAGCGGTCTCAGAAGACGAGCCTGCATTGTAAGCAACCTTTTTACCCTTCAGATTCGCAATATCATCCACAGAAGTAACCTCTGAGGACGGAAGCACGATGATCCGGTCTGTACTGTGAACAGAACTCGGTGCGAAAATCGTTGCCTGCCCCTTAATGCAGAGTTTGTGCGCGCCGTGTCCGATATAAGCGAGGTCAATGCTGCCGCCTTCCATCGCTGCAATCTCAGACGGACCATCCGCGAACTCCCAGAGCTTGATCTCCAGCCCTTCCTCTGCAAAGAAGCCCTGGTCAATGCCGGTAAGTACCGACCACAGGGATGCGTAGTTCGGCATGTAAGCAACATTCAGCTTAACAGTTTCCTCAGCATTTCCCACTACTGCCATTGCCAGTGTCATTGCTGCTGCGGCTGCTACACCGAGAAGCTTTTTCATACTGCGTTTGAACATAATAAATTTCCTCCTTAATTTAAATTATTTTAACCGCCTTGCGGTTAGTTACACCGCTGATGCCAGAGTCAGATGCTTTCGCCCCGGTATCATTATTTGCGTACCGCCAGGAATTCCTGGTATACCTCGTTCCAGATTTCCGCCTTCAGCTCCAGGAAGCGCGGGTGCGACTTTGTCTCCTGCGTTCTTGGATACGGAATATCAATATTTACAATCTTTTTAATACGTCCCGGACGCGCACTCATGATGATTACGCGCTGTGCCAGAATAATTGCTTCATCTACATCATGTGTAATAAAGAAACAAGTCTTTTTCTCCTGCTCCCAGGTGTTTAAAAGCTCCGTCTGAAGCTGTACACGTGTCTGTGCATCCAGCGCTCCGAACGGCTCGTCCAGAAGTAATACCTCCGGGTTTGCCGCATAAGCGCGGGCGATCGCTACACGCTGCTTCATACCGCCTGACAGCTCCTTGGGATAGGAATTCTCAAAGCCCTCCAGCCCAACTGCTTTTATGTATTTTCTGGCGATCTGCTCTGTCTGATCCTTTGGCACCTTCTTCATTTCCAGTCCGAACATCACGTTTTTGATGACAGTTCTCCACGGAAACAGTGCATATTGCTGGAATACCACACCGCGCTCCACTCCGGTGCCCTCAATCTGCTTCCCGTCCAGATAAACTGCTCCGCTGGTCGGCTCGAGAAGACCTGCAATGATATTCAGCAGAGTGGATTTTCCGCATCCGGATGGTCCTACCACGCAGATAAACTCATTCTCCGCAATATCAAGGTTTACACCGTTTAATGCGACCATCTTGCCATTGCGTCCCTCGTACTCTTTGTACACATTATCAATTTTTAATTTGACTAATTTATCTTCTCTTGCCATCCCGTTAATTTCCTTTCTATCATATCCACAATCTTCAGAAGAACCAGTCCGATGATACCGAGCAGGATAATATACATCAGCATCGGAGCAGACTCAAAGGAGTTTGACAGTGAACGGATTCTCATACCGATACCTGCCTGTGCGCCGGTAGATTCTGCTGCCAGCAATGTCGTCAGCGCTGCCCCGAGACCAAGGCGGATAGCTGTAATGATAAACGGTACGGTTGCCGGGCAGATAATTTTTAAGAAGATATCAAAATCATTTGCGCCCAGAACTCTCGCTGCCTTGATCAGTGTTACGTCGATATTTTTAATTCCCTGGTAGATCGTGATACTCATCGTCATAAATGTGCAGATCCAGATAAGGATCACTGCCGGTTTCTGTCCGACACCAAAAGTGATAACCAGAAGCGGCGCGTAAGCCAGCGCCGGGATATTACGGATGAAATTGATCCACGGCTCAATAATCTTCTGAATCGGCAGATACCATGCCATCAGAAATGCCACCGGCAGAGCCGTGACAAACCCAAGTCCGAAACCGATTCCCACACATGTCATACTGCTGGCGATATCTTTCCAGAAAGCTCCGCGGTCGATCATCGTCTTCACTGACGGAACAACCTTATCCGCAAACGGAAAGCTTCTCCCGGTTGCCTCCCCAATGGACAGCAGATACCACACGAGCAGTGCGGCAAGCAGAGAGATCAGCAGCCAGACCTTATCGCTGATTACGATTTTCTTCTTTTTTGTTCCCTTCTCATTCATGTTTTACCCTCCTTTTATTCCATTATCCACAGCAGGGATGTCCGTGTCCGTCTCTTGTATGACTGTTCTGGGATGGATCCTTCATACAGAGATGTACCGCCGCCGTGGTAAAGGTCTTTGGCAGTGCCAGAATATTTGGATTGGGACCAACATACTTCTTCATGGCATCCTGCAGCGCTTCTTCAACAGTAGCTCGTGTTTTCAGCCCCATTCCTCTGGCAATTCCCGGTTCGCGCGCACCTACAATATAGATGGCGCTGGTGTGCTCTTCTGCCAGATGTCCGCAGCTCATCATGGAGAACCCATGGAAAGGATGGAAGGCATTGGCAAAACGGTATTTTCTGATATATTCCTCATTTGTTCCGAAATATTCGCCGTAGCGGTTCATGTCCGGCAGAATGTTCATGGAATCATGCTGGAACATCTCGTAAAGCTCGCGCAGATACGGCCACCGCTCATCGTGGAACCATCCATCGCAGATGCTCGGCACAATAAACACACAGCGGTCACTGAGCACCCGTTTATGGCGGATCACCTGTGCAGACAGTGCCTGCATCATCTGGATAGGATTGGTGCCCATACCGTCGCCGTAATGGAAATTTGTCGGCATTCCGAATACAACCACATCATATTTTTTCTCTGCCCAGTGCACATAGGTGCGTTTATCCGCCGTTTTCCAGCTGATTGGCTGCATTTCCTTCGCATAGCCGGAATTAATCTCGATCTGGCGTGACTTCGTGTCCAGCACCGCGTCGCAGCAGAAGAATTTTTTGCCCATTTTCTCTTCCATAAACATACCGTGGCGGTCGAACTTCTGACGCATCACACTGCTTGTGGAAACCGGAACGAAATCCGGCTTGTGCATAACCTCCGGCACATGATGGCTGGCAATGCTTCTCCAGTGGCTGATACCCGTGGCGCAGTGCTTATAACCGCCTGAGTAACCGCCGTAAGGATTGCCCTGCGTATGTCCGATCAGAATCGCCACGTCAGCATCGAACACGTATTTATTCATGATTACATGATCGCCCGCCTCGGTGAAACCAAGGTCTACCAGATGATCATAGTCCTCGCTGTCATGGCTGGTGATCTGTCCGTGCGGATAAAACTCATTAAACAAATCCTCGCCAAGGATCGTGCGCATTTCTTTTACTGTCGCACGCGGATGCAGGCCGTTAGAAAACAGCAGCAGCACGTCCTTTCGCTCCACGCCGACGCTGTAAAGCTCATCCAGACACGCGCGGATTGCCACCTTGCGGTGAGAGGTTGGCTGATTGCCGCCTTTCACGATGTCCGGAATAACGATTACCACCTTATCGCCCGCCTTCGCGATCTCTGTCAGCGCCGGCATCCCGATCGGATTGCGTATGCTGTGCAGGGTCGCCTCATAAAGGCTGTCCCAGTCCTGCGGCAGGCATGGAGGATCGGGAACTGTCTCGCCGGGAATAAAGACATCCGTGGAATCGGGCAGCTCGGCGCTCATCATGCCATTGCCATACTCAAACTCTAATCTCATTATTTTCCCTCCTGTTATATTGTTTTTCCAAAATAAAACCCTGGATTTCGTCGCTAATGTTCATGCATGTCCATTGCGACCGGATCTTGAAAGCCCTGGATTGCAACCGGGCTTTCATTGCATGTATAAATGAATGATTTCAAGGTATTCTTCCGGATAGAAGCCGATCTCGCCCGTGAATCGTGTGAGCGCGATCAGACCGCCGTCAATTTCCTCTATTGAAGCAAGCATTGCCGCATTGTCAGCTTTCAGACCGCCGCCGTACACCACATCCATGCCGCCGGTCTGTTCCTTTACAAAGCGGGCAATTTTGGTGATATACGCTTTGTCTGCAGGGGTCTTTCCCGGTCCGATGCTCCAGACCGGCTCATAGGCGATCACAACCTTTGATTTGTCGATCCCGTCCAGACCGACGGAAAGCTGCTCACCAAGCACTCTCTCCCACTGCGGCTGCTCTTCGCTCGTCTCACCGATACAGTATACTACCTTCAGCCCGGCATCCGCCGCACAGCGGATTTCCTTGTTTAAAAGCCGGTTTACGGCTGACATATCGGATACGCCTGCCTCCGCCAGTATTCCTTTTTTATCATTACGCTCTTCACAGTGCCCGATCAGCGCAGCCGCACAGCCCATCGCTTTTACAATAGAAGCCGGACGGTTTGTAGTAAATGCCCCGAAGTTTCCGCCCACTGCTGTATTATCACGGTATACACTCTGGCTGCCGATCTGCAGCGGACTGTTTTCGGACAGCGCAGCCACTGCCTGCATAAGATGTGCTTCCGGCAGAAACTGTACAAATTCCACCTTCCGGGGATCGTATTTTTTCAGTGGCTCCTGGGTAGCCTCCACAATCGTTTTTCCCCACTCCTGCACCGGTGCAAGGCGGTTGACACCGCCAAGCGCCACCGGAACATCAAAACGCTTTAAGTTTAAATAAATATGCTTCATAATCGCTCTACCTTTCTATCTGAGAAATGCATACTGCGGAAAATCCTCACCCATCAGCGGATCTGCATAATCGAAAAATGCATCAGCAATCTGATTGCCATCCTCAATCCACTCCAGCGGGAATTTCTTTTCCGCATTTGCCACGCCGGACAGAGGAGTCAGGAATAATCTGCTGATATATTTCGGTCTGCGGACTGCCTCAATGGCAACCATCTGACCACTCTCTCCGCGCAGAGCAGATTCCACCGCGTATCTGCCGACCTCATAAGCTTCCCTGCGGTCGGTGGGCGATACATAAGGCATGCTGCATCTGCCAAGCAGCCCCGGTTTTTCCGCACGCGATTTGAGACCAAGCCTGTGTATGATCTGATCAGATATGTACTGCGCGGTACCTCCCGGCACAACGTGTCCGAAGCCGTCCACGATACCGGTATCCGCCAGTGGTCTGCCGTCAACCCCGCAGATACCCTCGCTCACCGTCACCAGCAGCCCGTTGCCCTTCGCATAGCCAGTCTCGATATCAGCAAGCATTTTGTCTACATCCACCGGGATCTCCGGCAGATAGGTAAGCTGTTCGCAGCGCGTCAGCCTCTTGGCCATGGCGCTTGCCGCTGTCACCCATCCGGCATTTCTGCCCATCAGCTCCATCACAACCACATGAATCGGCAGCCCTGATGCATCCAGCGCCAGCTCGGAGGCACTGACCGCCGCATAGCGCGCTGCACTTCCAAAGCCCGGACAGTGATCCGTTACCTCCAGATCATTGTCCATCGTTTTCGGGATTCCAATGACACTGAGCTCCAGCCCTTCCTTTATAGCAAGCTCATTCACTTTGTTGCAGGTGTCCATGGAATCGTTGCCGCCGTTATAGAAAAATGCGTTGATTTCAAATTTCTTCAGAATTTCCAGCACCGTCGGATAATCTGCTTCTGTCAGCTTTCTGCGGCAGGAGCCAATTGCCGATGCAGGGGTATTCTGCAAACGCGCGATAACTTCTGCCGGGACATCCGTCAGGTCGATAAAGTCACCTTTTAAAATACCTTCCGCGCCGAATCTTGCAGCATATATCTTATCTACTTTGCCAGATGCACGCGCTGCCTCTGCCACGCCCTGAAGAGAGGTATTAATCACCGCAGTCGGTCCGCCGCCATGAGCGACCAGAATGTTCATGCCCATACTCATATTCCTTTCTTACGGTAGCGCTCTGCCATCTCATCAAGAGAAACATTTTCGATAAGCGGCGCTTTGCCCACACTGTCAAATTCCACGATCAGCGTTCCCACAACCTCTTTCACACCACGCTCGATACAATCCACAATCTGCGCCACATCATCATCCGGCACATTTCCGTACATCACCGTATCCATGATCGGCGGGAAGAATACACGCGGATCAAATGCAGACGGGTTCTTGCAGAGTAGTTCGTAGATAGCCCCGATAGAAGCGCTGTCCTGCAGTGCCGGGCTGTATTTGAACAGCTCACGCAGATTGCGAGTAACAGCAAGGCGAATATCAGTATCAACGTTGATTTTACGGATGCCAAGCTTTGACACTTCCTTCAGCTGCTCCTTGCGGATACCATACGCATCGTGAATATCTCCCCCAAGCGCATTAATTTCACTCACAATATACTGCGGAACCGTAGAGGAACCGTGGCTGACAAGCGTGCCCTCAATTCCCTCGTGCATCATGCATTCCTTTGTGGCAATAGCAATTTCCTTGCGGATGACCGTATCTTTTCCTTTATTTGCGCCGTGCTTTGTTCCGTAGCTGATGGCAAGTGCATCCACACCGGTCTGCCGGAAGAATTTTACAGCATCCATCGGATTAGTGTAGGTAGAATTCGCCGCAAACACATGATCCTCCACACCTGCAAGCACGCCAAGCTCACCCTCTACTGTAACGCCCCGCTCATGCGCATATTTTACAACCTCCCGCGTAAGCTCCACATTCTCCTCAAACGGAAGCGAGGAGCCATCAATCATAACTGAAGTATATCCGCCCGCGATCGCCGCCGCGCAGGATTCAAAATTTTTGCCGTGATCCAGATGAAGCGCCACCGGAATGGGGCTGTTTTCTGCATATTTTTTCACTGCATTTGCGATATTCAGAGCGCCCTTTTTCTTGTCCTCCAATGTCCCGTTTGCAAAGTCTGTGCGGCCGCCCATAAATGCATTCGCCAGATCTGCTCCCTGCAGAATTGCCGCAGACCGGAACATCTCATGCACCTCAATCACCGCTTTCGCCTGACACACTGCGTTTACATTGAATGCACCCTGTGCGTAATTGTATTTCTCCGTTGCATCCAGAATCGCCCTCATTGGTACTAATGGCATTTCTCCCACCTGTCCTTTCTTGTTGTTTTTTCAGCAAATTGTTTTATTGTTCTCTTATTTGTTTTATATATTTGCCGTTTTGAACAATTAATTAAAAGTTCTAAAAATCTTTATAAGCAGTATATCACAATACTTTCAGTAAAGCAACAGTTGATTTGTAAAATTCAAAAAGAAAAACGCCTCTGCATTTTCGCAGAAGCGTTTCTTTATTCATTCTATAGTGAGATATGTCTCCAGTGCATGATTGATCGCAACGGCAGCAGCGCCCAGCGCTCCGCTCGTCCGGTCAGGATCCACAAAGATAAACTCTGTTCCCCGGTACGTCTTGTTACACAGGTTCTTGTCCGCCTCCCTGCGGAGAAGCTCCTGGTTTTTTTCTATGTTAAAAAGCTTACAGTCAATCAGCATCTGATCCGGACAAATGAAATTAATAATGTTCGCCACCGCCGTTCCGAGCACTTTCACCGCATCCTCTACGATTGCTGTCACATCCGTATCCCCCCGGCGCTGTGCCTCCACAATCTGGAACATTTCCGGCTTTACCTGACCGCACAGTGCTTTCAGCTTCTGTGCTTTTCCCTGCTGAACCTCTTCGTAACACCGGTCGATCACTGCGTAGTCGCTGGAATATGCCTCAAGGCAGCCGCGATTCCCGCAGATACACTGCCTGCCGTCTACCTCCATCACCATATGCCCGACCTCTCCGGCGCCGACCACCGAACCGATGTAATTGGTATTATTGACGACCAGCGGACACGCGATACCGGCGTCCACCAGAAGATACGTAAAGCTTTGCACATTTTCCATCTCCCGCCGCCGGTAAAACTGTGCACCGATCGCGCGTGCGGAGGCGTTGTTCTCCACAATTACCATTCCTTCATAGCCGGTGATCTCCCGGAAATCCGCACAGATATTCTTGTTGCTCCACCGGTTTCGCGGATGTACCCGCAAGATGCCTTCCTCCCGGTCCACCCAGCCAGGCAGCCCGAAGCAGACACCGCTGATATCCTCCATTCTGAGCCGGCAATGCTTCAGACAATTTTTCACTACCTGACAGGTTTCCTCCATGCTCCGCTGGTAATCCGCACACACCTGCTCGTCATAATGAGAATAGAGCGGATGCCCGCAATAATCCACCACGCTCACGCACCGGTGTGTTCCGGTACTTTCAATTCCGATAAAATGATAAGCCTCCGGAACAACCTCCAGCAGACGTGCCTTTCTGCCAATGCGCACCTGGCTGGCATCCCTTATACTGACTTCCCGCACAATTCCCGCCGAAATCATACTATTTACATTCGTCGTGATAGTGGGAAGGGTAAGTTCCAGCTGTTCTGCAATATCTGCACGCTTCACCGGACCCAGATAATAAATCGTCCGCAGGATCGTCGACTGGTTGGCTGCTTTCACGCGCAGCAGACTGTTTCCCTGCTCTATCCGCATGAATGATCTCCTTTCCCTGTCTCCGGCACGCCGCACCCCGTCCTGTTTTTCTGGTAAATCGTCAGCATCCCCTTCAGAAGCAGTTCCTCATCCAGGATAATCTTCCGGCGGCACAGCGGCAGAACCGTGCGGGCAAGCCCGCCCGTTGCAAGCACCGTCGCCTTTTTCCCAAGTTCCTCCTCGATCCGGTCGATAATACCGTCAATTGCGGCAGCATTGCTATTTAAAATTCCGCTTTTCATGCAGTCGATCGTATTTTTCCCAATAACACGCTCCGGGCTGTCAAGCCCCACACCCTGCAGCTGCGCGGCATGGGCAGTCAGTGCATCTAAGGATACCCGCAGCCCCGGATAGATCATGCCGCCGATATAGTTCTTCTTATCATCCACGACGCACACGGTCGTCGCTGTGCCCAGATCGAAAATAATCAGCGGAACCTGATAATGCGTGATACCGGCAACCGATGCCGCCACCAGATCGCTGCCGAGCTGGTTTGGGAAATCCATCAGAATGTTCAGCCCTGTTTTCAGACCCGGCTTCACCACCATGATCTCCCGGCGCAGGATCTTTTCCGCCGCCACACGCATCACATTCGTGATCTGCGGAACGACGGAGCAGACAATACCGCCGGAGAGGTCGTCCACTGTATAACCATAAATATCCAGTACATTTTTAATATCTATGGCGTACTCCAGCTCCGTCTTTGTCCGCACTGTCGAAACACGTTCAATAAAATACGTCTTTTTTTCATCAATGCCGCCGATGACAATATTCGTATTTCCGATATCAATCGCTAAAATCATAGTACCCTCCAAACTGCAGCAGCCGGCTGCCTGGCTTATTGCTTCGCGGGAATAAACCGCGCCTTATATAAAGCAGCCCCCACTGCACTCGTCAGCAGTGTCGAAGAAATCATCTCACATACAGCGTTTATGCCCACAAAGGTGCAGACAAATACGATAATATTCTGTCCGCCGATCAGCCCCTGCATATATTCTGTATTCCCGTACAGAAGTACCAGTGCCAGCATAAAAAATACTGTATTCAGAAATGCCGAGCAAAAGCCCGTCACAGCACATGCCACATAAATATTCAGATGTGTGCGCGCGCCATTGAAAATATAGCCGAGTAAAAATCCATCGAGCACACGCGGGACAAAACGCTGGATAAAGGCAAGCACCGGGTTAATATCAAACAGTATCACGCCCATGGCGCTTGAACCGCCGATACCCATGCACTGCAAAAAGCTTGTGAGACCAAACACACCGCCTGCGATTGCTCCGCCCACCGGACCAAGCACAATGGCACTGATTGCCACCGGAATGACATTAAAGGTGATTGCAAGCGGTCCGATATTCAGATAGCCAAGCGGCGTATACGCCATCAATAAGAGAAGTGCGGTCATCAGACCAAGAATGGTAAGCTGCGTAGTTGATAATTTTCTGTTCATGTTTTTTCCTCCTTGTTATCGCTCCCAACGGATACAATACGGTGATGGAACTGCGGGTATTCTTTTCTTTTATTTACCCGCATCCTTCGGTTTACGGGTTTTTATTTTCCTGCAAAGCAATGATCTCATCCAGAATGCGCGCGGCTGTCTCCTCCTTGCTGAGCATCGGGAGTGAAATCTCCTCATTCCGGGTAATCATTGTCACGACATTGGTATCTGTTCCAAATCCTGCGCCCCTGGTTTTCAGGCTGTTGGCAACGATCATATCCAGATTCTTTTTCGTGAGCTTTTCCTTTGCATTTTGCAGCATATTCTGCGTCTCCATAGCGAACCCGCAGAGGAATTGTCCGCTCTGCTTATGTTCCCCCAGATATTTCAGAATATCCTGCGTGCGCTCCAGCGCAATAGATAACTCGCCGTCTGCTTTTTTCACCTTTTCCGCTGCAACCTCTGCCGGGCGGTAATCTGCCACAGCCGCCGCCTTTATAATGATGTCCTGACTGGATGCCAGAGCGGTCACTCTGTCGAACATCTCCTGTGCGGTGGTAACCGGTACAGTGTTTACAAACATCGGCTCCTTCAGCGCTGTTTTTCCGGTGACAAGCGTCACTTCTGCTCCGCGGAGCATTGCATTATGGGCAAGCGCATAGCCCATTTTTCCGGTGGAATGATTGGTAATATAGCGTACCGGGTCAATCGCCTCCTGCGTCGGTCCCGCCGTTACCAGAATCCGTTTACCCTTCAGATCCTTTGGACAGGCGATCTCTCTCTTAATATAAGAAAGAAGCTCCTCCGGTTCCGGCATTTTTCCTGCACCCACAGCGCCACATGCCAGATAGCCATTCGCAGGAGAAATAACCTCCCAGCCATAGTCCTCCAGAATCTTCAGATTATCCTGTACGACCGGATTCTCAAACATATTTGTATTCATCGCCGGTGCAATGATTTTCGGACACTTGCATGCCAGTGCCGTCGTCGTCAGCATGTCATCCGCAATGCCGTGCGCCAGCTTGCCGATCACATTCGCCGATGCCGGAGCCACCAGCAATACGTCCGCCTTATTTGCGATAGATACATGTTCCACCTGAAACTGAAAATTCCGGTCGAAAGTGTCTACCAGACACTTATTTCCCACCAGACTTTCAAACGTAACCGGAGTAATGAAATTACATGCATTTTTTGTCATTAAAACATGGATATCTGCGTGAAGTTTCTTTAGAGCACTTGCCAGATACGCTATCTTGTAGGCTGCAATACTCCCCGAAACACCAAGCAATACTGTTTTTCCCTTCAGCATAATTTTCTTCCTCCTTCCTGCCGCGTCAGATGTATTATAAGCTTTTTACATGGGGATTGCAAGAAAAAATAGAGCCGCTTGCGTTACATCTGCGCTGCGGCTGTCTCTATCAGCATGATCCTTTTCTCAAGCTCTTTCCTGCGTCCGGCAATTTTTTCCCCATTAAGCCCCCGCAGACCGTCCAGAATATCCCGGCATGTCTTTTCTTCCTTCTGCAAAAATTCCATCAAAACAGGATTTTTCTGCCGGATCAGATATCTGCCGAAGCAGTATTCGTAATCTGCCCACGAAAGCTGTCCGTATAACACCGCGTCGTCTGCGTCCACCCTCTCCCGGTCAGATGCCGTCCGTCTCCCGCTGCTTTCGTTCTCCTGCCGTCCGGCGCGTACTGCCTTCATCATCGGATAAAATTTTCCGTCGTCCTTTACCATATCCTCCGCCGTGATACAAAGCCCCTCTGCATGCAGAAATCTGCGCACACTTTCTATCTCGGACTGAGGCTGCAGGACAAAAATTTCTGTTTCTGCAAGCTGCCGCCTGCCCTCCGATAAAATTTTTATAGTAAGGGGACCGCCCATGCCGGCAATGACCACACAATCTGTTTCTCCCGGCTTTAGCTTCTGCGCTCCGTCAGAAAGCCGGGTGGTGATTTTTTCTTCCAGATGGTACTGCCGGATATGCTCCTGCGCGCGCAAAAGAGGTCCCCTGTTGACATCCATCGCCACCGCATATTCCAGCCCTCCCTGCTGCGCAAGGAAAATCGGCAGATAGCCGTGATCCGTCCCAATATCCGCCAGCCTCTTCGCCTCTTTCGCCAGAGAGGCAACGGCAGCCAGACGCACTGATAGCTGTATACTCAATTTTCGACTCCCTTCCCGCTATGCATGGAACACAAAACTGGTTCCTGCAATCTCACGTACTCTTTTCTGTTCTGTAATCAGCTTCTGCAGCCCCGTCATATCTGTCGGCGAAAGCTCCTTTCTGCGCCGCTGCAGACTGTCCAGAAAGATTTTCTGCAGCGTTTCTTTAAATGCCTTCTCCCGCTCCGCCTCCGTCTCCACTGCCAGCGTGGAATGAAACAATGCGGCTGCCTGGCTCTGCTCCTCCGGATCTGTAAAATGGTTGATGATTTTTGCAGGTGATTTTTCTCCCGCCTCATACTGCGCAAACAAAAGCTCCGCCACTGTGCGGTACGGTTCCCCCGTAAAATCCTCCGGGGTGATGAATCTGCGTGCCCCTTCATAAAGCGACGGATACTCGATCAACCACGTCAGCAGTAATTTCTGGGATTTTAAAATCCCCGGTTCCTTTTCCTGCCGCACCGCCTGACTGCGTTCCGTCTCTGTCCGCGAAAAATGCATTCCCTTCAGGGCGATACTGTTTACCATCTTACGAAGGCTGTCTGCGCCCACTCCATAGCGCCGCGCAACTGCCTCCAGGTAGTTCTCGCGCTCCAGCTCCTGTTCAAAGCCCACCAGCTTTTTAGCTACCTCCTCATAAAATGCAGTCTTTCCCCTTGGATCGCTCATGTCATACGATTGCTGCAGAATATCTGTCTCAAATAAAAAACTGTTCTGGGCATCATCTATCCGCTTCTGGAATTCCTCCGCTCCCAGCGCCTTGATAAATTCATCGGGATCCTTGTAGGGCCGCATATTCAGCACGCGCGCTGTCACTCCCGCCTCCGCAAGCAGAGGAATTGCCCTGAGCGCCGCACGCACTCCCGCCCCGTCACTGTCATAGGTAAGTATCACTTCGTCCGTATAGCGGCGGATAAGGCTGGCGTGCTGTGAAGTCAATGCTGTTCCCAGAGAGGCGACCGCATTGATAAAGCCTGCCTGGTGCAGCGAAATCACATCCATATAACCCTCGCACACCAGAAGCTGCTTTTTGCGCGCCGTTCTGGCGAAATTCAATCCATAAAGATTGCGGCTCTTATCAAATACTGCCGTCTCCGGAGAATTCAGATATTTGGGTTTCCCATCCCCCATTACGCGGCCGCCGAATCCGATCACCCTGCCATTCACATCCATAATCGGGAAAATCACACGGTTCCAGAATTTATCATACATGCCGCGCTTTTCATCCACCTGCATCAGCCCGGATTGCGCAAGCAGCTCATCCGGAATATCTTTTTCCTTCAGATAGCGGTACAGATCATCGCTGTATTTATTTGCATATCCGAGCCCGAAACGGTGAATAGTCTCATCTGAGAGCTGCCTGTCCTTTAAATACTGCATGGCATGCGCGCCGCTCTCCCGGCGGAGCTGGTAATAAAAATATTTCGCCGCCATTTTATTCAGTTCCAGAATACGGCTGCGCAGACTCTGTTCCCGCCGCATCTCCTCATTCATCTCCTGCTCCGGAAGCTGTACGCCCGCACGCTCTGCCAGCACCTTCAGCGCTTCCGGAAATGTATAGTGCTCATACTCCATCAGAAAGGTAAAGACATTGCCCCCGGCCCCGCAGCCAAAACAGTAATACATCTGTTTTTCCCGCGATACCGAGAAAGAAGCAGACTTCTCGCTGTGAAACGGACACAGCCCGAAATAAGAGCTGCCCTTTCTCTGCAGCCGCACATAGCCGGAGATCACATCCACAATATCATTTCTGGAACGCACCTCTTCTACCAGATCCTCCGAGTAAAACATCACATTCTTCCTTCCTTCTTTTTAGAGCTGCCATGCCTTAGGAATAAAATATTCCGCGTACTTCGTCATGGCATACTGGTCGGTCATGCCGGAAATGTAATCGCATACCACACGCGGCACGCTCTCACCTCCCCTTGCTACCATCTCCTGGTAATCCAGCGGCAGCTCCTCCAGATGCTTTTCATAGTATTCGTACAAAGCAGCGATCATATTCTCCGCCTTGGTTTCCTCGCCTTTGGCAGCCGGGTTCGTATATACATTTTTAAACATAAACTTCCGGATATTCTTCATCGCCAGTTCTACCTCCGGCGACTGGCAGATATCCGGTTTCCCCTGGCTATTGCTGACAATATCGTGAATCATCGTATTCAGACGCTCTTTGATAGTGCTGCCGAGCACCCGGCGGTATTCCAGCGGGATTTCCTCCTCACGCAGAATGCCCGCGCGCTCTGCGTCATCAATATCGTGATTGATATAGGCAATTTTATCCGCGAGGCGAACCACCTTTCCCTCCAGCGTAGCGGGCTGCCCGCTTGTGCGGTGATTGCGTATGCCGTCCCGCACCTCCCAGGTAAGGTTCAGCCCGCGCCCCTTTTTTTCCAGCAGCTCCACCACACGGATGCTCTGCTCACTGTGAATGAAGCCATCCGGGCAGACACGGTTGAGCACACGCTCCCCCGCATGGCCGAACGGTGTATGTCCGAGATCATGCCCCATGGCAATTGCCTCCGTCAGGCTTTCGTTTAAGCGCAGGGCCTGTGCAATTGTCCGTGCAATCTGCGATACCTCCAGCGTGTGCGTCAGCCGGTCCCGGTAGTGATCGCCCTGCGGGCTCAGAAAAACCTGCGTCTTATGTTTGAGCCTGCGAAATGATTTACAGTGCAGAATACGGTCGCGGTCTCTCTGATACGCCGGCCGGATATCGCACGGTATTTCCTCTGCATCTCTGCCGCGTGTATTTTTGCTAAGGCTCGCATACTCGCTTAAAAATTCTTCCTCTCTTCTCTCTGCCATCTCCCGTATGTTCATAAAATCCCCCCTTGATGAGACTCCATCTCACAAAATGTCCGGCTAAAGCTGCCGGATCGTCTTCCCCTTCATCCTGCCTCTCTGTAATTCAGATGTCCGGACACGGTATAGCCGTCATCTGATACCTCCACCGTGACTGCCCCCTGCAGATCGGTACGCACCGCAAAGCTCCCGCCTGCTTCCAGCCGCGCCAGCAGTTCTTCGTGCGGATGTCCGTAGGAATTCCCCGCCCCACAGGAAATTACAGTAATTTCCGGCTCCGTCTGCTCCAGAAGCAAAAGCGGCGTGGAATTCTTTGAGCCGTGATGCGCTGCCTTCAGCACATCTACATCCCGCAGAAGTCCTTCCTGCAAAAGCTGCTTTTCGCCGGTTCCCTCCACGTCACCGGTAAATAATGCCCGGAAGGAACCATACTGCACCTCAGCTACCACCGATGCCGCGTTGCTGTTTTCATAAACATCCTCCCGCTGCGGTGACAAAATCCGCATTGTCATTTTCCCTGCACTTATGAGGTCACCTCTTCCCACAAACCGCACCGTGATTTCCTGCTCCCGTGCCAGAACAAGCAGTTTTTGTGCCAGCTCCGGTATCTCCACCAAATCCGGCAGAAGCAGTGTCCCGACAGTGATCCCCGCCGCATTGCGTCCATCCAGACTCCGCTCATATCCCTCCAGCACCTCCAGAAGCGCACTCACATGATCCTCATCATAATGGGAAATCAGCCAGTAATCTACCTGTCCGATACCGCAGCTCTTTAGAAACGGCTCCACACAATTTTCTGCCAGCTTCCTCTCGCTGCTGCTCCCGCCATCAATCATCCACACCGAATGATTCTGGTTTTGGATACAGCATCCGTCCCCCTGCCCCACATCCAGAAAGGTAATGGAAAAGGGACGCGGATCTCTGTCAAAAAATACTCCTGCTAACAGTATAATTGCTATGCCGGACTTTATCAAATCTATTTTTCCTGTTTTAACAAATTTTTCACTGTTTTCCCGCTTTTTTTCAATTATTCCGCAAAGAATCACCACCGAAAACAGAACAACATAGTAAGCAGCTATCTTTGGCAGCTGCGGCTGTCCCGCCACGATTCCCGCAAACGGCAGCAGGCGCACCTTTCCGCATAAAAACCGAATGCCCTTCAGAAGATAATGCGCCGGCGCCAGCAGAAATCTTCCGGCTTCTATGCTGCAGGCAGCGCCCACAATTCCTGCCATGCCAAAGCCCAGGATAAACGGCATCAGCGGCAGTATGCAGAGATTTAACAGTATGCTGTACAGCGGAAACTGATAATAAAAATATGCCGTCACCGGGAGTGTCATAATCTGCACAGCCAGGCTCATGCCGGCCGTCGTCCCCTTCAGCAGTCTGCTTCTCCAGCTGCCCGCAAAAAGAATACCGCCCACCGCACCAAAGGACAGCAGAAAGCCCGCCTGATGAAGCGCCCTGGTCTTGCCGAACAGAATTGCCGCTGCTGAAACCGCCAGACTGGTAGCCGGATCTGCCGTGCGCCCTGTCACCTGTGCCAGCAAAAACATGCCAAACATCAGCACTGCCCGCACTGCCGAAACCGGGTATCCGGTCATGCAGGCATATGCTGACATCACCGCTGCACAAATGCCCGCTGCACCCGCAAACGAAACGCGCAGCTTCCGCAGTGCCCCAAACAGTGCCATACCGGTCATAGAAACATGCAGCCCCGTTTAACCTCACTCTCGGTAC
>DKTR01000052.1:6097-13096 GCA_002473385.1 Lachnospiraceae bacterium UBA7225 | reverse complement strand
CACTTGCCCAATATTGTTTTGTGCCATCTGCCAGACGGTGTTGCCGGACAGACCTTTTGACACCCGAATCCTTTAAGGTAAAAAATCAATACTTTAACTGCATTGAGGAAATTCCATCACAAATTCTGTACCTTCCCCCACAGCAGAATGGACTTCAATTGTCCCGCCCAGTTCTGTCACAATGCCATGAACAATATAAAGCCCCAGTCCCGTCCCAGTCTCCTTGTTTCTTGCGCCCACATAAAACCGCCGGAACACAAGCGGAAGTTCCTCTTTTGGAATACCACATCCGGTATCCTTTACAGCCACGCGGATTTTACCATCTTCCGTCCATGCGGATATGGTAATGCTCCCATTGCTGGGTGTTGCTTTAAGCGCATTATAAATAAGATTCTCAAAAAGAATATTCAGTTTTTCCGGCTGTGCCATCAGAAACACATCCTGCTTCGGCGGCTCCACAACCAGATACACGGACCTGACTTCGGCCTCCCCGCAGTAGGTGGCATAAACTTCCGAAAGCATCTCCCGGACAGACACAGGAATCCGTTCCCCATCAATCTTATCCAGCTCATTAATCGTAGAAAGCCCCTGAAGGCGTCTTGCCATTTCCCACTGTTTCGCCTGTGCCTTATCAAGGTAATTTTGTAACTCCTTATCCACGCCCACGCCGCTCTTGCGAATCGCTTCGATAAAAGACTGTGTGGCAAATACAGGTGCCTTTAAATCATGTGCCATATCAGAAAAAAATGCCTTACGCTCATTCAAAAGCTGCGTAACTTCCTCCGTACGCTCTCTCACCTGTTCCTCCAAGTGATTGGTCAGCATATCATTTTCCTTCAAAATACGGCGGCTGCGTGACACCATCATAGCGCCGAACAACAGCACCAGCAAAAGTCCGCACCATTCAAACTGCCAGAAAAAGCGGATAGGTTCAAAACGGTTGGAAAAGAAAAGATTGGCCAGCAGCCCTGCCCCGAACACGGTACAGCCAACCAGTGTATAACGGCTCTCCCAGTTCTGCTCCGTCACGCTTCGCATGGAGAGAAGGACAGCTGCGCAGAAAGTAACTATATAATAGAAATCTGTCAATCTGCCATGGACAAAAACCGCCCATGGCAATACCGGAATCAACAGGCTAAGCGTCATCAGTACAGCCGGAAACACCAGCAAAAACACCCGTGCCCACCGCCATACTTTACTGTGGAGACTGCCGGATGCCAGCACCACTAGCTGTACCACACAGAAACACAGACAATACATCGCCAGGCTCTGTATCAGAAACCAGTACTGTACAATAGGCAGGAAGACGAAATACGATAACAGAAACACAAAATACCGTGCCACATACAAGGCATAGCTGCAGCACAGTACCCCAAGCCAACGGGCAATCCTCCCTCCTGTCCGCCACAAAAAAAGCGTAAATACCGTCAACGCCAGAGGAATCAGAAAAGCAAACGCATAGGCAACCCCCTGAATGCTGCCTACCTGAAACAACGTCTCTGCCGTGCCTAGCGCAGGCGGAAAATAAATACCGCTGTAATATCCTAGTTTAGACGAAGTTTCTACAGTCAAAATATGTTCGCCTGCGGTCAGCAAAAACGTAATCCGTTCGCTTCCTATCCCCCGGGCAAGCTGGAGCCCGTCCAGCAGAACCGTATACTTGGAATACAGCTGCGGAAAATCTACCGATACAATCTGCTCTGTCCCGTCATACCGCAGCGTCAGCTGATAACGCGCCTGCCCATGGGGCAAAGCCTCCAAATCTCTGCGCTGTAAATTGGAAAACTCTCCGATATAAGTAGGTTTATCCGTCACATGTCCATCTGTCAGCAGCCACCCATCAATGAGAAAGATAGGATTCTTCCGCAGCAAATCCTCCTCACTCAGGCTAATCACGCCGGATTTTCCATACGGAGGCGGTGTATAATATTTATTATCCCCATAAAAAAGCATCATGAAAAAAAATGTCATTATAATCCATGCAGACACTGGCTGCCACCAGACTTTATGCTGTTTCATGTGCTCGTCCTTTCCTTTTTAAGTTCCGCATCCGCCCGGACAGATGCTGTTGAAAGTATCCAGTCATACAACATTATTGTTTCATAGGCACAAAGCGGTAGCCTTGTCCCCATACCGTCTCAATAAAGTGATGCCCTTCCCATGCTTTTTCCAGTTTTCTCCGAAGCCGCGACATATGCATCTGTACCAGCTGCCCGCCGTCCCAAGGCTGTCCGCCCCATATCATCCCGAAAATTTCCTCCGGCGTAAAAATATGCCCTATGCGCTCCGCCAGACGGCATAGGATATCAAACTCAATGGGCGTAAGGGAAATCTCCTTTTCCTCAATCAGTACTTTGCGCCTTGCCAAATCCAAAAGCAGGGGACCGTAATGCAGCTGTGTGCGTTCCGACGTCGCCAGCCGGATACGTGTCTCCACCTTTGCCCAGAAAAGCTCCGCAGGTGTGTCCTTCGTAATGTAGTCTATGCCTCCGGACGCAAATCCCTCCATCTGCTTATCCGTTTCTGTAAGGCAGCTTAGAAAAATAACCGGTGTATCCATTAACTTATGCAGCCTCTCACAGACAGAAAAACCATCCTCATCGGGAATCATCACATCCAGCAGCACGCAGTCACAAGGACCGGCCGCTGCCAGACGCAGCGCATCCTCCCCGTTGTCCGCCAACTGTACAATACAGCCATGACTTCTCAGGATATCCGCCCAGACAGCGCGGTCAGACGGGTCATCATCTACCAGAAGAATCCTCCATGGTCCGTCAGGACGTTCCAGCTTGCCGGCAGCAGATGCGGAATCCTCTGTTCCCGTCCGGCTCAAAAAGTGTATATAAGCATCCTGAACCTGACTGCGCCTCTGACGCGACAACAGAACGCTGTGCCCATTCTTCATCACGGCACAATTGATGCCAATCGCCTGAATATAGCCCAGATTCACAAGGTAAGAGCGATGTGTCTTCAAAAACTCAGACCTTGACAGCAGTTTTTCCTCAAAATCCGCCAAACTAGCGGCAGTCTCATGGACAGTGCCGTCCGCCAGATGAAAAAAAACCGTTTTATTCATAACCTCCACATATGCCAGCTTCGCGAAAGCAATCCAGACAACCCCGTCCCTGCTCTTGAGTATAAATCCCTGCTCCACCTGCGCGGACAATTCTCCCCCTATTTTGTCCAGCAGCGAAAAAAAAGAAGCCTTATCAATTGGTTTAAGCAGATAATTGTACGCCCCCACACTGTAGCTTTCCACAGCAAACTCCGGCGATGATGAGACAAAAACAAGCCGCACATTTTTATCCAATTCTCTCAACTCCTGCGCTGCCTGTATCCCGCCGGCTCCCGGCATCAGAACATCCAGCAGGACAAGGTCGTACTCCCCGCCTCTCAGTTCACATAAAAAATCCGTGCTGTTCATAAAGTAACGGCAGTCAATGGTATCTTCCCGGCTTATCTGATATTCTGCAAGCAGTTCCCCGATGCGGGAAATATCCTGCTCATCGTCATCGCAGACTGCTATCCGCATGGTTTCACCCTCCACACAAAATTTTTTCTAAGGATCTCATAATCCAATAGAAGCATGATACCACAATCTGTAATTACAATCAAATCGAATCTTTTACATTATTCTTTTTCCCACCACTACAAATCTTCCATCCTCGACCTGATACGAACAGCAGGAAAGGGTAATAAATTCATCTCCAAACTCCGCACTGACACCGGTATCATATAAGGACATTGCTTTAATATTCCTATACCATTCATAAAACTCTTCTTCTGTATCAGCCTGAAAAAACTTATAATATTTGAACACTTCGTCCTTTTCGTAATAAACCTGTGAGTAAAACACTGCAATCAATTCATAAACACGTTCTTCATACAAGCTGTCAAAACAAATCCTGCTGTGTTCCTTTCCGTATTTCTCCTCTGCATAAAGCTGCAAATTGCCAAACATATCTCCGGATTTCATGGTATGTCCATGAATAATCAAATTTGTGGAAGGTGCACTGCCGTCTGCATAACCGCAATCCTTTGTGCCTATCCCCGCTTCAGAATCCGTATCCAGAATCAGGCAGCCGTTTTTGTCAGGCTGTTTATAAAAATCAAGATTCAGATAATAATTTTCATCCTCCGGCGTCTGCATCACAGGGTAATCGATAACCGTCCCTTCAATGGACAGCCATCCCGCCATATCATGATTTATCTCATACAATGACTGGTACCGGGGCATAACCGCCGGTGCAGGATTCCGCTCCATAATTGATATTTCCCGAAACAAATTATCCCAAAAAGCATCCACTCCGGCTACCGGAAAACCGTTTCTGTCATACTGTATTTCAGACGGTACAAATACCGTTGCTGCCTTTTTCATTGACCGCAGCTTTTCTTGTATTTTATGGGCATGTCTGCTTTGCCATACGGTAAAAATTCCGTATCCCCCAAGCCATATTGCAGCCCCCGCAAATACTATGGCACACAGCAGATAGGGCAGGCTTTGCTTCTGCCTTTGCTTCTGCCTTTGTTTCTTTTTTCTCTTTTTTCGTTTTCTTTGCAGAAAAAGCGGGACACGCCCGCCTTTTCCATTACGATTTCTTTGCTTCATTTTGACCAGCCGTCATCTTCCTATAAACCTTTGTTTCTTCTTGGTAAGAACCATTCCTATTCCTGATATTGCCAATATTGCAGCCGCCCGGACAGCCGATTCACCCTCTCCTGTCTTCGGCACCGCGTCTTTGCTTCCCCTATCTGCCGCCACCGCAGGACTGACGGTATTTTTATTATTGACCGTATTGGTCGTGCTGCTGCTGTCATCTCCGTCACTATTGCCGTTACCGTCATTACTGCCGCTGTCGCTGTTACCGCCATCGTCATTACTGCCACTGTCACTGCTGTCACTGGTATTCATGCTGTCAGCAGTTCCACTGCTGCTATTATTACTGCTGCTGTTATCATCGCTGCCCGTATTGGAAGTATCCGCAACAATAGTGAACACAGTGCCTGCACTGCCGTCCGTCCATAGGATTTCCAGATTATGGCTGCCTGCGGACAGAGTATTTAAATAGGCAGGCTTCAGTTCCACAATGGTCGAACCCGGTCTTACATTGTAATTTTCCCCTTCAAGCAGTTTGCCGTCTACTTTGACACCTTTAAACTTGTCAAAATCTCCGTCTCCTTTGATGCTGAGGCTGCCGTCTTCTTTTAAAATCCATTTACTTCCTGCACCGTCAATAATTTTATAGGAGGGCTGCTCCGGTCTGGAAGGAACACTTCTCTTTGCACCGCAGATATTGCACTCCTCATCATATTCATCATCATAGATATGCCCGCCATATGCATCCATCTTAGCGGTATCCGTTATTTCACATTCATCCGCCGTACAGACATGCCAGTGATACGCTTCGTCATAAGTCCATTGTTCCGCCCATACATGCCCATGATACGGTTTAATCAAGACATATATACTATCCCAATAGGTTTCATCTGTAGGAGACTCTATCACTTCGGCATCCGCTTCGCTGGCTCCTGCTTTTACCGTAACCATATAATCATTGATAAAGCTCGGAGAAGAGGTAATCGCATTGGTACCTGCAGCCTGTCCCACCATAGCAGCCAGCCGGCCGGCGGAAATATTTGCACTCTCCGTCCACAGTCCGATGCTCCAGTCCGCAGCAGCTCCGCCTTCGGTATGCACATATCCGCCGTTAAGCGTAAAGGAAGCGGCGGATATGCCATAGGATTCCAATCCTGCCGTTCCTCCTTTTGCCGTAACATCGCTGTCATTTATTTCCATTTCATTAGTCCATATTGCCACGCTGTATTCGTTTTCCGCGGTACCCGTTCCGGCATTTATCTTGCTGTTTGCAAATACAATTTTATCAGCCACAATACCATAAGAAGAATCCGCCGCTTCGCCGCCTGCAGCCGAAACCTTGGAATCGCTGACCTTTAAAGCATAATCGGTAGAAATCGCATACGATCCCTCTCCCTTACCGGCTTCGGCAATCACCTCTGCGTTATCTGATATTTCAATATCTCCCCATGCACTTGTAATAGCCGTGGAGCTTCCCGCTTCTGTGGCATCCCCCGCTTTTGCCGTTACCTTTCCTCCTATAATCTGAACGGATTCTCCGCATATCGCCCAGGATCTGTCCCAAGTATTGATTCCCGGCGTACAATCACCGGCAATAGCTGTCACAGTAGTATTCTCGAATTTAAGGGCACGTCCGCTGCAAATCGTAAAAATAGGTCCTCCTGAGACCGCCTTTCCAACAATTTCCAGACTGCCGCTGCCTATAAAGGTAAGGTCGTCCGTGGCATCAATTACACGGCTTTTCGCATCATCATTCCCTGCATACGTTGTTTCGCTGATAATCTTATTCTCATTCAGCAGCTCTATTGTCAAATCAGTTCTTCCTGTTGCGTTATTCCTTGTCCATATCACAGCGGCTCTATTGGCTGAATTATAGGTAATATTTGCCCCATCCAATGTCAGCGTCTGCGTATCCGGATTATACCTTACCTTTCCATCGTTTTCTGTGCCTTCCAGTACATTGTCCGCATTGAAACTGGTGATTTGCACATCGGCAACCCAAACCGGATAATCCTCCCTGGCCGATGCTGCCATTGCCTTCTGTTCTGCCGGAACAGCCGGTTTTTTCTTCTCCTGTCCCTGCCGTTTCATCATTCCTGAAACGGTTGTCTCATAATCGCCTGAACTAAGCTGTTCTCTTTCTTCATCAGCCAGCCCTTCTTTTGCAGAAACGGCAGCGGCCGGCTGTGCCGATGCCGTTTCCATGTTGTTCTCCGCCCTTACCTCTGCCGGCAGCGCCGCTATCATCAGACATAAACCGAACAGCAGCAGAAGCAGCCGTTTCCTCCTTCCAGAAATATACATCCTCTTAAACCATTTTTTCATTATCATAACCATACTCCTTTCAAAGTCCAGAGACTTTAGGCAATTGCAAAACACTGTGATTCTGCACTTGTCATTGT
>DKTR01000052.1:0-5779 GCA_002473385.1 Lachnospiraceae bacterium UBA7225 | reverse complement strand
AACACAGACACGCTTTCGCTCCACAATTGCATATCCGGAGACCTTGCGCTGCGCACAAAATCTCCCGATTGAAAATTTCTAATTTTCAATCCTCTTCCTCCTTAGTTCCTGCCCGACATAAATATTCTGTCCCCTGCCATATATCCTATGGCTTTCAGAAATCTTCAGGTGTTAAATATAATGTACTATAGAAATTTTCAAAAAAGTACGCTTCATCATAAATCGTCTTCCAAATGTAACAAATCGACTATTTTCTTAAAAAGATGTTTATCAGGAAATCAGCAGAAAACTATCCAAAAAGACAGATAAAACCGGCCTTTTTCCAAGCCGGTTTTATCCCTCTCTTATATATTGTGCCTAAAATTATTATTCTTCCATCAATGCTGCGGCTGTGCCCATGTAAACGATGGTCTCATCCTCGGTGAGATACTGTCCTTCATAGGGATTTCCATCTACGTCAAAAATATACACTTCTTCATCCGACTCACCGAAGCCAATTTCGAATTCACCGTCTGTGTATGCATCTGTAACTGTCAGCAATGTCCAGTCAATTCCATCTTCATCTGTCGCAGTCTCAGCATCATAAGGGCCGCAGATTACATCACCTTCTCCATCAGTACCAAAAATGAACAAAGATGCCATCGGTGTTCCTGATGGTTCGGTAAACATGGAAAATACAAGTTCCATTCCATCATCGCTGACTGCATAAACGCCTGCTTCAATCATGTCTGCAGATACATCAAGAAGCGTAAAATCCTCTGATGCACTGCTGTCTGCCGCATCGCCGCCAGCAGCGCCTTCTTCCAGCAAAGCTACCGCTGCACCCATATAGTCGATGGTTTCATCCGCGGTAAGATACTCCCCTTCGTAAGGAGTTCCGTCAAATGTATCAAAGATATAAACTTCTTCGTCCGACTCACCGAAGCCAAGCTCGAATTCACCGCCTGTGTATGCATCTGTAACTGTCAGCAATGTCCAGTCAATCCCATCTTCGTCTGTCTCGGTTTCCGCTGTATAGGTACCGCAGATTACATCGCCGTTTCCATCGGCATTAAATCCAAACAAAGATGCCATCGGAACTCCGGAAGGTGCTGTGAACATAGAAAATACAAGTTCCTCCCCGCCTTCGCCGACTGCGTAAACGCCTGCATCAATCATGTCTGTGGAAACATCAAGCAGTGTAAAATCCTCTGACGCACTCTCCTCTACAGGCTCTGCCTCGCTTTCCGTTTCCGTTTCTGTCTCTGCTTCTGTTTCCGGCTCTGTCTCTTCAGCCGGTGCCGGCTCTGCTGCTGCTTCCGCTTCCGTCTCTGCCGCCGGCGCCGGTGCCGCTGTCTGCGTCTGCGCATTGCCGCCGCATGCCGTTGTCAACGACGCCATCATCAATGCCGTCAATACCAGTGCTACTACTTTCTTTTTCATACTTTTCCTCCATTCACACACGCCATTTTTTTCATCGCAAGCCAGGGCGTGTACACATAGACTTGCGGTTAAAAGCTTCTCCAATAAGGATTCATAATATATTTGCAACAATTTCCTATTATTCTTCAAAAACCAGTATGACCGGCTCAACATAATAGGTATTGTTATAAATATCAGTCAGACAATAGTAAAGCAGATATTCGCCCTCTCCCGACGGAGCGTACTCAATTCCTGCCGAACTGTCGTACTCAAACGGCTCGTCCAGATTATATGCGTCATCATACTCCCCGTCATAGGTGTAGTAATCGCACAGAAGCTGTATCTCGTCGCCGTCCTCTACAGGAATAAGCCCTTTCATACTCATGCCGTTTTCATAAAAGCGGACCGCTCCCTCAATGATTCCTATCCCTTCTTCATTCCACCGGACCACAAGGTTCACATATTCACCGTTAAGTTCGCATGGAATATAACCTTCCACAGAATCCTCCGTGGCAGATACATACAAAGGAACAATGGCATCCCCCAGAGTGAACCAGAATCCGTCGTAGTCAACCATCAGCGCGTCGTCCTCATCCACCTCGAAATAGTTATCCGTTCCCAAGTCGATGTATCCCTCGCCGTCATCGTAAAAAAGCTGCATCTGGATATCGCTGAGAATTTCCCAGTCTTCATCGGATAAAGCCAGCGCAAAATAATCCCCTTTGTCCTCAACAATCAGTTCCTCTCCGTCATATGCGGTTTCCTCGTAGCTGTCTGCATACCCGTTTACATAGTCCTCATCAAACCAGCTGCTGTCAGCCCAGCTGCTGAAATCAGGCGGACTGTCCGGCTCATATTCTCCGTCCAAAGCTTCCATAGGCGTATTGGAACCGATATACTCCTGACCGCCCACAACAATATTGGCAAACGTCCTGATAAATTCAGTGTATTCTCCCTCAAGGCCGATATCCCTATAAACGTCAAGCATGTTTTCAAAAGCATAAATATCATTGTAAGGAACATAAATCGCCATTCCGTTGGCATTGGAAATATTTCCGGAATTTGCCGCGTAGGTAACCGCACCGTCCACTGCTTCCACCAGTTCTTCCGAACCCTCAATGTCACAATTCTGTGCAAAATGCATCAGATCTATGGTATCGTAGCTGTCATCTCCGAAGGACTTCGCATCGCTGACTGAACGGGATACTACTTTGAACTGATTTCCGTCAAGCTGTTCTTTGGCATTGGCGGCAAACGCACACAGTGCATTGTAAACATTTCCCATCTTAGTCAAATCCACTATGCTGAGCGTACACTCATTATTCGCATTTTCTTCCCAGCACATCTGAACAAAATCATCAACTATTACCTTGCCTATTTCCTCGGTGGAAACGGAAGGATCATCGCAAATCAGATTCAGCCAGTCCGTATAGAACCATCCGCTTCCGGGTTCGACTTCTTCCGAGCCGACCATATAATCCGCATGGCGTTCTGCCATATAGGCTGTCTCCACCGTGCCCATAAGGCATGCGTCAAAACCGATAAAGTCAAATTCTATACCGGCGTTCTCAAGAGCACTGTCGATTTCATTAATCTGCATGGAATCGCCGCCGAAGATTTCATCGCTGCCATAACCGTAAAGCGCACCGCCGCCGTGATCCCACATAATCAGCACATTTCTGTTCGCAGGATAATGTTCGCCGCAATAGCTCACAAAATCAGAAAGGGTTTCCGGATCCGTCATCGGTCTTGCTCCCATGTCCTCTTCTACACAGACAAGATCCTCATGCAGAACCTGCCAAATTTGATTGGTATCAGGGCTGATGAGACTGTTCTGCCACTGGCTTGTTCCGCCGGTATACAGCAGGACATTTACACTGTCATTAATATCTGCCTCACACATCTCAAGTATATCTGCAGTCGCTGCACCATAATTTGATTCGAGATCCGTACCGCACATATATATCATAACAGTAAACTTATCACCGCTGCCCTTGATTTTTGTCCGCCTAGAACGCTGTGCCGGACCTGCACCGGCTTTCTGGGTCCCGGCTTCGTCATAGGATGATGTCTCTCCACGGTCTCCGGAAGAAAATGCCGCCTCATCTTTAAAACCGCATCCGTACAGTCCCCCGGCCAGAGCGAAAATAATAAGGGCCATCAGTAGTTTTTTGACTTTTATTTTATACATAATCTCCTGCATGCTTCCATAAGCGAATACGATTTTCCCACTATTGTTGCATGAGATAGTATACAGTAACTATTTTGAAAAAAGAGCATATTGTCATGAATCGACCTGAAATTGCATTGAAACGACTGCCCTTTCCTTCGGACGTGAATCCCATTCTCGAACGTATTCCTATTCACTCGTATCAAATACCTAGCGCAGCCAGAGAACATATTTCCACGTACGCCCCGCTCTCGCTTCACAAAAAACGAAGCAGACACTAGGTTCGTGAGAAACCTCACCAAGTGCTGGCGTTTTTTAAGAGGCTCCTTAGGAAATATGTTCTCTGGCTGCACTAAGTTTTTGATATGAGTGAATAGGAATACGTTCGAGAATGGGAATTCCAGATTGTAATTTAGGCTTTGACTCTCCGGGATAACAATGCTAAACTATATAAAAAAAGCTGGCCCGGCGGCCGGCAGAAAGGACGTTTTTATGGAAATTGAAAGAAAATTTACTGTCAGGGAACTTCCTTCCCATCTTAATTCCTATCCATCCCACCGCATTGTGCAGGCATACCTGAATACCGACCCGGTTATCCGCATCCGCAGGCAGGACGGGGAATATTATCTCACCTATAAAGGAAAAGGACTCCTTGCCCGGGAAGAATATAATCTTCCGCTGAACAAGGAATCCTATGAACATCTTCTGAAAAAAGCCGACGGGAATATTATATCGAAAACCCGGTATCTTATCCCTATTGAAAAACCGGAATTCTCTTCCTCATTCCGCCTTTCGGCCCAGGAACTGAATGTCCCTTTAAAAATTGAACTGGATATTTTTGACGAACCTTTCCTTCCGCTTATCATTGCCGAAGTGGAATTTCCTACCGAAAATACAGCCAAGGCTTTCCTTCCTCCTGACTGGTTCGATAAAGATGTCACCTACGACCCGCATTACCATAATTCCAATCTGAGTAATCAGATTTTCTGAGTAATCAGATTTTCTGAGCAATCAGTTTTTCTGGGCAATCAGTTTTTCTGAGCCGTCAGTTTTTAACAGCCAGATTTGCTAAACCGCCAGGTTTTTCAAACTGTTCATTCCTTTTACCGGTCCGCTGGAAGCACGGATTACCAGCTCGGCGGGCAGGAGGATATGCTCGCATTTTTTTCTTCCGGCAATAATATCAAACAGCAGCCAGATAGTCTTTTCGGCTATTTCCTTTACCGGCTGCTTTATCGTAGTAATAGCAGGGTTATAATATTTGCCCACATCAATGCCGTCATAGCCTGTCACAGACACATCCTCCGGAATTTTCAGCCCCGACTCAATCAGTGCGCTGCACGCCCCTACTGCAAGACTGTCCGCTGTAGCATAAACTGCCGTGAATTTTTCTCCTGAATCAATCAGCTCTTTTGTTGTAATATATCCGTTTTCCATAGAATAGTGTACCATATCTTCTTTTACGCAGCGCACCAGACTGTCTTTAAAAGGAATTCCTCTTTCCGCCAGCGCATCTTTATAGCCTTCCAGCCTAAGCTGCCCGATGCTGTTGATTTCCGATTCTGCGGAAAGAATAGCGATATCCCTATGCCCCAGGTCTAAAAGGTAAGATGTCATAACATAACTTTCCTTTTTATCGTCTACCGATACGCTGGAATACAAAGCACGGCTCATATTCTCCGGCGTAGCCGAACCGATGGTACTGAATATGTAAGGCACGGTAAGATTGCTGATTTTTTCCTGGGAATGAAAAAAATAACCTCCCAGAAATATAATGCCCCTCAGCCTTTTTTCCTTTACCAGTTCCAAAGCCACATCCACTTCATCTTCATAATACTCCACATGCTTTAACACAAGAGAATATTTTTTCTTCTGCGTTTCTTCTTCAATCACCTGAATCATGTCGCTGAAAAGAGGGTTGGTAATACCCTTTACAAGAACTGCTATACATCTGGCATCTATCCTTTTCAGGTTTCTGGCACTGTTATTGGGTACGAATCCCACCTCACGGATTACTTCCATTACCATGTTCTTCGTTTCCTGATTGATGTCCGGATGATTATTAATTGCCCTTGACACCGTACTTACTCCGACACCGCACCGCTTTGCGATATCCTTGATTGTTATTTCAGGCATTTTATAGACCCTCCCCTGCTGCCAGGCAGCCGTTTTTTTTTACCTTATAGGATTAGGGTGTCAAAAGCCCTA
>DKTR01000086.1:18440-18689 GCA_002473385.1 Lachnospiraceae bacterium UBA7225 | reverse complement strand
AAATTCCTGCCGGTACAGCGGCGGAGCCTGGGGTGCACTCTTATTTGCCATAGCACTCTTCCTTTCTTCCACGGCATACGACTTACGGAATATCTGTCTCCGGCTGCCCTGCCGTATTTTTTGCATAAGTTTAATTCATTTCTTCGATTAAACTTTATTTTGCATTTTATTTACGCATTATCATACACCCATTTGGCTCAGTTGTAAATAGGAAATTTTTATTTAATTGTCAGATTATTTGTCTTCTCT
>DKTR01000086.1:0-18172 GCA_002473385.1 Lachnospiraceae bacterium UBA7225 | reverse complement strand
TGTCAGATTATTTGTCTTCTCTTGATTATTCCCTTTATTTGTATTAAATTGTTTGAAATTAGTTTTCGATTTAGTTCATTTCAACATCCCGCACGCTTTCAGCTCCTGCCACAGCCTTCCAATTGGCAGTCCCATGACATTATAAAAGTCCCCGTGGATTTCTTTTATATGAACTGCAAATCTGCCCTGGATGCCATAGGCGCCCGCCTTGTCCATACAGTCTCCGCTTTCCACATAAGAACGGATAGCGCTGTCCGTCATCGGATAAAAAACAACCTCTGTTTTTTCGTAAAACGAGCATACCTCCTGTGTGTCACGGACCAGTGTGACACCGGTATATACCTGGTGCCCTCTCCCCTGCATCGACTGCAGCATCTGCACTGCATGCTCTTTTGTCTTTGGCTTTCCGAGCACCCGTCCGTCCAGCACGACAATGGTATCTGCACCAAGCACCAGTCTGCCCGGATGCTCTGCCGCCACCATCTGTGCCTTGCAGCGGGACAACTCCTTTACGATTTCTCCCGGCTCTGTCTTTGTGATGACTTCCTCCGCGTCACTTTTTATCACCTCAAACGGAATGCCTGCCTGCTCCAGAAGCTCTCTGCGCCGCGGCGAACCGGATGCTAAAATTATTTTTTCCATATCTTCTCCTTCCCGCTCCACTCTGCCTTTATACTACTGCTTTTCTACTGCTATTCCGCGCCTTTTCTTTGCAAGCATAGCATATTGCCACTTTCCTGTCAAAAAAAATTTCTTTATACCTCTTGACGCATGATACTATGCATTGTATAGTATATCGTATAAGGAGGTAAAAAGATGGATATACAGCTCAAAAAAGGATTTCTGGAGTTCTGTGTACTGGGGGTGCTTTACCAGACCGATTCCTACGGGTACCAGATTATCAAGGATATCTCACCCTGCATCGAGATTTCTGAATCTACTCTGTACCCTATTCTGAAGCGGCTGGAGACAAACGCCTGTGTAGAGACATATTCCGTGGAACACAACAGCCGGCTGCGCAAATATTACTGCATTACCTCAAAGGGGCGGGAACGCGCAAAAGAATTTTTAGATGACTGGCAGCAGCTGCTGCAAATCTACGAATTTGTGAAAGGAGCAATCAATCATGAATAAACTTACGTTTCTGGCACGTCTGGAAAAGCTCTTGAAAGGACTGCCAAAAAAAGAACGCGAAACACATCTTTCCTATTATCAGGAAATGATCGACGATGCCATGGAGGACGGCTGCACGGAGGAAGAGGCAGTCAGACGCATCGGCAGTCCAGGAGAAATTGCCGAACAGATTCTTTCTGAACAGGAAACGACAATGAAGCCTGTCTCTGCCGTTAAAAAAATAATCATTACCCTCCTGCTGATTATCGGCTCACCGCTCTGGGGATCCATCCTGCTCGCCGCAGCCGCCCTGGCGACCGGTCTTCTGATAACCGCTCTGATGCTGGTTTTATGTGCCTATATCGTCATCTGGTGCCTGCCCGTTGCAACCGGCGCACTGTCACTGTCCTGCCTGATGCTTGCCGTTGTCAGCACGATCGGAGCATTTCCCATCTTTTCGGGTAACGCGGCGCTCGGCGTCCTACAGTTCGGCACCGGCATTTTATCCGCCGGTATCTTTATCCTTGCAGGCTGGCTTACGCTATTCCTGGGAAAATATTTTATCAGCGTCACAGTCCGTTTCAGCAGATGGCTGAAGCATTTGTTTACCAGAAAAAAGGAGGCAATCGCATGAACAGCAAAAAAAATCTTCTCACTTTGCTCAGAAAAAAAGCCCTGCCGGGCGGAATCACTTTTCTTGCAGCCGGGCTTCTGATCTGCTTTATCGGCTTTGCAATGGCTCATTTTGAGTTAAGTAATCTAAAGTTTCCCGGCACACCAAAATGGTATCTGACTGTGCATATAGATGAGGGACAGTTCGAGCTTGGCATCCGCGTTGGCGAGGATGCGGCTGCCATACAAAGAAAACGATAGATTGGCGACCAGGCTTCACAAGTTTTGTGCCCGGACGGGGAGCAAACGCTTCTATTGCGAACGATGTCCGGGCAGATAAAACGCAGTGAAGCAAGGGCAGCCGGTCGTGTTTTCGTGTATGACAGCGCCGGGGATGCAGACTGTATTTCATCCGGCATAATAGCTGCTAACATAATACCGCTTACGTGTCACTATTTTGCTTTACATATTCCGTATAATTCATGTTCTTGCATTTCTTGAAGCATTTTCCGAAATATCCGGCATCCGGAATCCCCACCGCTTCCGCCGCCTGATACAGCTTCTTCCCCTGGCGGGCAAGCTCACACGCCTTCTCCACACGGTATTCTGTCAGGTAATCAATAAAATTTTTTCCCGTCTTTTCTTTAAATTTTCTGCTGAAATACGCAGCATTAAAGCCAAACTTCCGTGCAATATAGGTCAGATTGATCTGCGGATTATCATAGTTTTCCTCAATGAAACGGATGTACTCATTCACACTGATCTTCTTGTTTTCATCATTCTCTTCGCAGGGGCGCTCCCCTATCTGCGCGATGGTATCCCGCAATGCCTCTTCCAGCTCCTTTTGCGAGATTGGCTTCAGCAGATATTTTGAAATGCCAAGCTCCATACACCGTCTTGCATATTCGAAATCCTGATAAGCCGTCACAATAATAATTTTCAAATCCGGATATATGTCATGCATATATTCTGCAAAGCTGATTCCGTCCATAAATGGCATCTGAATATCTACCAGCGCAATATCAGGGCAGATATCATCTATAATATGAATTGCCTCAATACCGCTCTGCGCTTCTCCGACAATCTCCGCTCCAAGCTCTTCCCAGTTGACCAGTCTTTTTATAAGGCTTCGCACTGCTTTCTCATCATCCATGATCATTACTCTGTACATACTCTCAATCCTTTTCAAAAGGCACAAATAATCTGATTTCGCAGAATACGCCTTCTTCGCTGCTTATCTCATATGTCTTTTCCTGCCCGTAAATCGTTTTCAGGCGTTCCAGCGTCTTTCTGAGTCCAAAGCCTCTGCCGTCCGGCTGCTGCAGTTTTTCTATACGCTCAGGTGGCATGCCAATTCCGGTATCATAAACTGTCAGAACCAGCAGTGCATCCTGTCTTGCCGCGCGGATAATGATGCTGCCCTTCTCACCCTTCGGGCGGATTCCATGATACAGTGAATTCTCAACAAGCGGCTGAAGAATCAGCTTTGGCACCAGGCATTCTTCACATCCGGGTTCAATATCATACTCTTCATCCAGAATCTCTCCGTAACGGTATTTCTGTATTTTCAAATAAGCCTCTACTGCCGCGATCTCTGTTTTCAATGGTACAGTATCTGCTCCTCTGTTCAGAAAATACCGGTAAAATTCTCCAAGGCTCTCCACTGCTTCATAAATTTCCTCTCTGGGGCTCTCCAGCGACATATAACCGATAGTTTCTAAAGTATTATAAAGGAAATGTGGATTTAGCTGCTCCAGCATGACATCCAGCTTCGCCTGCTGCGCCACTTTTTCCTGCTCTACCAGTTCCCCGATCAATTTATTCAGCTGGATCAGCATCTGATTATAGCTGTCCTTGAGATTACGGATTTCCGTTGTGTGCGTCACTACGCTCACCCGGTGAAGCCAGCCCTGTTCCACCTGTTTCATTGCCGCCACAAGCTTTTCAATCGGTCTTGTGATCCAGACTGAAATATAAAAGCGGATAATCATAAAGCATAAAATCGCAAGCGCGGCACCCGTCACTATCATGATCAGAGGCAGACCCTTATAATACGTCTGCGCAGACATTTCCTGACGGGAAATCAGCCGTATTGGCGTATCCGGCACAAGATAGCTGTAAATCAGATCTTTATCCTTCACATAACTGAATTTTTCGCTCTGATACTCTTCCAGAAACTGAATCTGCTTTCCAGACTGAATCACATCACGCTGACCGCACAAAAATTCTCCATCTGTACTTATCATTGCCAGCTTATGGTTGGAAAGATGCAGATCCTGTAAAATATTATCCAGAAATGCCGCTGTGTAATTAACGGCAATTATCCCCATCTCTTTCTGCGTTTCGGGATCATAAATCATACGCAGAAAAGAGATCACCGGTTCTCCCGACTGCAATCCAAACAAGCCGTTTCCATTAATCTGTATCAGATAGCCCCCTGCTCTCTCTGCGATCGCCTCCCTCCAGGCGGCATCCTGCAGCACCTCCGGATTCACCTCTGTGTCTTTATCTACAATATTAATATAACTCCCGTTCTTTTTAAAGATAAAAACTGACTTTACCCTGGGAAACTGATTGGTAATACTGTAAATTTTCCGAATGGCCGTATAGGACACAGCGTATCTGGTTTCGCCCTCTTCCTGCAGATAATCCATTATTTCATCTGAGAACATTATCATCTTACTCATAGTGCTGGTCTGGTCAAAGCTGTTTCTGATATTACTTCCAATAGAAGTAAGCATACTCTCACCAGACTCCAGCGCGTATTCCCTCATGCTCCTCTGTGCAGAGTAAAACATAATAAAACCTAATACCAGCGTATAAACGATGATGATTACGGTAAACAGTCTGTTTATCTGACTGTTGAGCTTCACTGTCCCAAACAGCTTTTCAAGCCTTCCGCTCCACTTTTTCTTCATGCTATCCCTTAATTGCTCCTGCCACAAGGCTGTCCTGTACTTTTTTACTCATAAATAAATATACTATAACTGTGGGAATTGTTGCAATAACTAAAGCAGCCCCAATTGGTCCCCAGTTTGTGCTGTAGGTGCCTACAAGGCTCTGCATTCCGACCGTAAGCGTTCTGTGGGCAGAGTCACTGACAAAGACCGTTGCAAACATCAGCTCATTCCATGCCTGCAGGAAAGTAAAAATAGCAATAGTAGAAATCGCCGGCTTCATCAACGGCACGATAATGCGGAAAAAGATACCAAATGTCCCGCATCCGTCCATACATGCCGATTCCTCCAGTTCTTCCGGAATGTTCATCATAAAACTGTTGCAGATCATAATCGCCATGGCAAGTGCAAACGCTGTATAGGGAATAAACAGGGATGAAAAGGTATTCAACATACGCATGGAGCGCAAAATCAGAAATACCGGAAGCAGTGCTGCATGAATAGGCAGCGTCAGTCCAAGCATAAAAATATTATTCAGCACCGTCCGTCCCTTCCACAAAAGTCTGGAAACCGCATACGATGCCATAAGCGCTATAGCAACGGTAAGGAAAATAGTAACGCCCGTTACCAGAATGCTGTTTAAAAAATATCTTCCCATCTGTCCTTTGGTAAGTGCTTCCACATAATTTGTGATATCCCAGGATTCCGGCAGGCTAAGCGCGCTTTTTCCAAATATTTCACTGTTATCCTTAAACGAAAATAAAATCATCCAGTACAGCGGGAAAATGCTCACAACTGTCCAGATCAGTAATATCAGATAGTACAAGTATCTGCCTGCGCGGCCAATGTATTTCTTCATGCGGTCTTCTCCTCCCCCTCTACTTTAAATACCTTTTTTATCAAAATCGCAGTAGCAAAACAGATTACAATAATAAATATAGCAATTGCGCTTCCAGCGCCGTACTTGTTTTTCATGAAAATATTCGTAAACATCAAAGTGCTGGGCACCTCGCTGGCGTGCGCCGGTCCGCCGTTTGTCAGAACGTAAATCATATCAAAGGATTTAAACGCTCCCGTTACGCCAAAGATCAGACATACTCTGAGCACCGGCTTTAAGAGCGGAATTAAAATATAAAAGCATGTCTGGACATAGGTTGCCCCGTCAATATATGCAGCCTCTCTCAGTTCTGAATTAATCGACTTGATTCCCGCATACATCAGAAGCATATGATATCCCACATACTGCCAGATAATCGGGATAAACACCGCCCACATTACAGTGCTTTTTTCTCCTAGCCAGGTATGGCACCAGGAATCCAGTCCCAGCATACGCAGCACCGAATTTACTACTCCATAATCGGGATTGTAAATTTTTATCCAGAGCTGACCGATCACAACCGTAGAGAGCAGCACCGGGATGAAAAATACCGTAACAAAAAAGCGCTCCCCTTTCATCCCTTTCGCAAGCCCCAGAGCAAGAAACAGTGCGAAGGGCAGCTGGATAAATACAGCGCCAACCGCCAGCATAAGCATATGTACAACGGATTTTGAAAAACCCGATGTTTTGCTGGTAAACAGGGTTTTATAGTTTTCCAATCCTACAAAAATTCCTTCTGTAATGCCGTCCCAGTCCAGCAGACTGTAGTATCCCGAACAGAAAATCGGGATAATAATGATTCCTGCAAATAACAGTACTGCCGGCAAAAGGAATACAAAAATTGCCAGCTTATTTTTTCTTACTTTATTCATCCAGAGTCCCTCCTTCATAAAAGTCCCTTTAGAAACATGCGCCGCCAGGCACACCGAGTCAAAAGCCAGGGCGCCGGAAATCCCGGTCCCTGGCTTTTCCCTGTGCCTATATTTACTGATTCAGCTGTGCATCCATAGCCTCTACAAAATCTTCTGCATTCAGGTCTCCTACAAAGAACTGCTGAAGCAGCGCCTGATATTCTGTATAATCCTCTGCCTCCATAAGGCTGCCGGACCAGACGGTCAGTGAAGATGATTCATTAATGCAGTCACTCATCGTTTTGGAAATCGCGCTCTGGTTTTCCATCTCATAATCTACCTTCCATGCCGCAATGCCTGCACCGGACATATATCCATATTTAGAAACCAGTTTTGCAATTTCAAATGCTGCAGTCGCCGCTTCATCCGGATTTTCTGTGCCCGGATTCACCATCAGCATATCCGCAGAACCGCCCATCGAATCGGTAATCTGTGCGTTTTCGCTGCACACCGGGAACGGCATAAAACCAAAATCATCCGGATTGTCTGCCGAAAGAATAGATCCCTCCAGCCATGCACCTGTAACAAACATCGGAACCGTACCGGTTGTAAATGCAGCTACCGCTTCATCATTGGATATACCCGCTGCGCTCTCACTGAATGCACCCATTGTAATAAGCTGCTCCAGTTTTTCCGCTGCATCCAGGAAACCATCCTCCAGATAGCTCTGACCGCTCCTGGTAAACGCTGCATTGATCTTCTCATCACCAACACATTTCAGTGTAAGCGCATCGTTAAACATTGCCATAACCCAGGCCTCTTTTACACTTACTCCAAACGGTGTGATACCATTGTCCAGGAAGGTCTGGCATACCTCAATCAGCTCATCCCAGGTCTTCGGCTCCTCCAGATTATATTCTGCAAACATTGCCTTGTTGTAGAAAATACCGGAAATGGATACTACATAAGGAATTCCATATAATTTGTCATTGTATGTAGCATATTTTAAAGTACTCTCCGGAAGTTCTTCTTTATATGTCTCATAATAGGAATCCAGTTCCATTGCCTTTCCCGCCTCTACAAAAGCGGAAGAAAAACCGCCGCCCCATGTAAAATAAATGTCCGGCAGTTCATTAGCTGCCACAGAAGCTTTGATCTTCGTTTTATAAGACTCATTTTCAAAAGCCTCCATCTCAATGTGGATATCCGGATGCTCTGCCTCATACTCCTCGATAGCTTTTCCAAATGCTTCATGATTCGCATCCCCTTCGGTCGCGATCGTCCACATGGTAATTGTTTTCTGATCTCCCTCGCTGGCAGATGCCGTCAAAATGCTTGTAGCACTAAGTGCCAGAGTTAATAACAATGCCGCTTTTCTCTTCATCTAAAAATACCTCCCGTTTTTTCTCTCCGGACGAATCTGTCCTGTACTTTATGCTACTATCATAAAGAATTTTACTAAAAATGATAAGGCATTATTTTTACCGGAATCGGTAATATTTTTACCTAAACCTCAGATAGATTTTACAGAAATACTCTAGTGTTTTCCTATACAGGTGTGCTATCATAAATACAGCGGACAGCGCATGAGGTTATGGCATATCCCGCGGCGGATACTGCTCTGTGCGCAAAAAAATGTGAGGATAGAAGATCATGGACAAACAAAAGCTTTCAAAACTGGAAAAATACTGGATTCTCTATGATATCGGCAATTCTGCCTTTGTCATGCTGGTGGCAACGATTCTCCCTATTTATTTTAACAGTCTTGCAGGAAATGCAGGTATCTCAGAAGTGGATTATCTCGCCTACTGGGGCTATGCGGCTTCCGTAGCAACCATCCTGGTAGCAGTGATCGGTCCGGTGCTCGGCACGATTGCGGACACCCGGAATTATAAAAAGCCGCTCTTTACCGTCTGTATGATGCTCGGCGTGATCGGCTGTGCCGCACTTTCCTTCCCAGCCTCTTGGATTCTGTTTCTTGCCGTATTTGTTATCGCAAAGGTAGGCTTCAACGCCAGTCTGATTTTTTATGATTCGATGCTGGTGGATGTTACCACACCGGAAAAAATGGATGACGTATCTTCGCAGGGTTACGCCTGGGGATATATCGGAAGCTGCATTCCGTTTGTACTCTCCCTTGTTCTGGTACTGATGAACGAAACACTCGGCATTTCCATGCAGCTTGCCATGACACTGGCATTTCTCCTGAATGCCGTCTGGTGGCTTGTGATGACGCTCCCGCTTCTGCGCAATTATAAGCAGACGCATTATTCACAGGCACCGCAGCATCCGGTACGCGACAGCTTCCGCCGCCTCGGAAATACCCTGGCAGACATTAAGGGACAGAAACATATTTTTATGTATCTGCTGGCATTTTTCTTCTTCATAGACGGCGTGTATACCATCATCGATATGGCGACTGCCTATGGCAGCGCGCTCGGTCTGGATACACAGGGACTTCTGCTCGCACTGCTTGTAACGCAGATCGTTGCATTTCCCTGCGCGCTCCTTTTTGGTGCGCTGTCCAAACGCTATGCGACTGATCTTTTAATTAAAATCTGTATCGCCGCCTACACCGGCATCGCGTTGTTTGCCATCCAGCTTGATAAGCAGTGGGAATTCTGGCTGCTCGCGGTTCTGGTCGGCATGTTCCAGGGTGCGATCCAGGCGCTTGCCCGCTCTTACTTCGCCAAAATCATTCCGCCCGAAAAATCCGGTGAATATTTCGGCATCTATGACATCTGCGGAAAAGGCGCTTCCTTCTTCGGCACTACCCTGGTCGGTATTGTCGCACAGATCACCGGAAATGCCAGCGCAGGCGTCGGCATGCTTACTATACTATTTGTCGTTGGATTTATCCTCTTCTGCAAATCTGCGAAAATGAACCGATCCTACATGTAACCGGAACATTATTAAAGGGACTGCCGCCGCAGTCCCTTTTTCGGTACAAAAATGCATCATGCAGATTATCCGCCAGTTCCATAGTAAAGCCGATCGGCAGTTCCTGGTTATCGATCATTTCAGTCTCCTCCCGGTCCATCTTTCCGCGGACGGAAGGATTCCGGAAGCGGCTCCGCTTTTGCAGCGGAATTTGTGTCTATCTCCGGAATATTATCATCATCATACACCGACTCCACATGCAGATCTGCGGCATTCTTCGCCGGTTTTGCAGTACTTTTATTCTTGCTGTCCATATACATGCTCCCTTCGCATACTAAAATCCAATTCACAGCGAAAGTATGCACTAAACACCCGTAAAATATACCTCAGTATAAAACTTATTTTTATATTTCTTCCTCCGTCATATCTTTTTTACGGTTGAAGATATCGTAGATACACGGCACAACGAACAGTGTCAGCAGCGTTCCGTATGTCAGACCGCCAATGGTTACGATCGCCATCGGCTGCACCATATCGGCGCCCATACCGTTGCCCAGCGCCATGGTAAGCAGACCGAGGATAGTGGTCAGGGCCGTCATAATGATCGGGCGCAGCCTTGTTCTGCCCGCCTCGACAATCGCTGCCTTCTTTTCCATGCCGCCGCGGCGAAGCTGATTAATATAATCGACCAGCACGATTCCATTGTTTACAATGATCCCGGACAGCATAACGAATCCAATCATAGCTATTACGCTGACCGGATTATCCGTCAGGTACAGTGCCAGCAGACCGCCGGTGAACGCAAGCGGAATCGTAAACATAATGATAAACGGCGACAGCAGCGACTGGAACTGTGCAACCATGATAAGGTACATAAACGCCAGTGCCAGCAGGAGCATCTTGACCACCTCTCCCATCGCTTCATTTATTGTTTCGTCCTCACCTGCCATTTCCAGGCTGTATCCCTTCGGCAGCTCATAATTTTCCAGCGCCGCATTCAGATCTGCCGATACCAGACCGATGTTATAGCCGTCGGCAATCTGCGCCGTCACAGTAACGTAGCGCGTCTGAGCCTCACGGTTAATGGATGAAAAGCCTTCAGTATCCACAAATTCTACCAGATCGGCAACCGGAACATCCACATCCTTGCCTTCTTCGTCCTTTCCGGTAATTGTCAGCTTCTTAATCTTCTCACGCGTCAGCGTTTCGTCCGTATCACTTACCACCAGCACCGGGTAGTCCTTGGACAGTGTGGAAAGCGTCGTCACAGTGGAGGCATCTGCCAGCTTCGCCTGCAGGAACTGGTAAACCTGCGCGGTTGTAAGCTGATAGCTCATTGCCTTGTCCTTATCCACTACCAGACGCATTTCCAGTGTTTTCTCGGCAATTCCGTCGGATACATTTGTGGTTCCTTCAACAGATTCTACAATTTCCGCCACCTCTGCCGCCATACGCTTCAATTCGTCCAGTTCGCGCCCCTTGATATTAATCGAGATGCCGCTGCCGCCAAGCGCCGACATATCCATAGTGGAGGTTTCAACCTCCAGCTCACAGTCCAGGCCGGCGGTTTTCTCCAGAATCTCCGCCTTCAGTTCATCGTTTGTGATGGTTTTTTCCTCACTGAGCAACACATAGAGCGACGCGGAATCCGCATTGGCACTCTGGCTGCCGCCCATCATACTCATCATGCCTGAGCCGCCCGACATTGCACCCACATCGGTTACATCCGGGATCTCCAGGATGCGTTCTATCACCTGATCCGACATTGCCGCCGTATCAGAAAGGAGACTGCCCTCCGGCATATTCAGTGTGATAGTAACCTGCGTGCTGTCCATCTCCGGCATAAAGGCAGTTCCCTTAGACAGCACAAGCTTCGCGGAATAAACCAGCAGTCCGACTGCCAGCAGCAGCACCAGAAGTTTCACCTTCAGGGACCATCCCAGCAGCTTCGCGTAGGCATTCTGTATCGCCTCAAACCCGCGCGAGCGCCTCTGCTTCACATTTTTCAGCAGTCCGGCCCCCATCGCCGGAACCAGCGTCAGCGCAATAATCAGGCTGGCGCCGAGTGAGTACGCAATCGTAAGTCCCATATCCACAAACAACTGCCGGGTGATACCCTCGGTAAAGACAATCGGCAAAAATACACAGACCGTCGTCAGCGTAGATGCTGCGATAGAACCTGCTACCTGGTTGGCGCCCTCCACCGCCGCCTTTTTCACGGAATACCCCTCCGCACGCAGACGATATATATTTTCAATAACCACAATCGAGTTATCAACCAGCATGCCGATGCCGAGTGCCAGACCGGAAAGAGAGATAATATTCAGCGTAATGTTGCTAAAATACATCGCCACGATCGCTGTCATAATACTGATCGGGATCGAGCAGGCAATAACCAGCGTCGGACGTATACTTTTCAAAAACAGCAGCAATACCAGAATGGCAAGACCGGCACCGGAAAGCATGTTCTCCAGAACTGAATCCACCACCAGATCAATATAAATGCCCTGGTCCATCAGCTCAATGATATGTATGTTTTCATCCGTCTCTTCCAGTTCGGCAAATTTCTTTTTAATCCGTTCCGAAACCTCACCGGTTGAATAGCCCGACTGCTTCTGCATGGTAAACATGACTCCGGAATGTCCGTTGATCTTTGCGTAAACCTCTCCGCTGTTATCCAGAATCGTCACATCTGCGACATCCGACAGATAGATAGGATCAAGTCCGTCCATGTGCAGATCCAGGAGCATCAGATCCCCGATGCCTTCCGTGTCCTCCAGCTTATTGCCCACACGCACAAGGAAATCTACGCCGTCTTCTGTCACGTAGCCCGCAGGCATACTGAAATTCTGCGCTGCCAGAATACCCTTTATCATATCAGCCGTGATGATTTCCGTGACATCAGCCTGGTCGTAAGCTGCCTCCTTCTGCTGCCTGATCTGATCTAACGCAGCATCCAGCTCCTTCTGCCCGGCGCTCAGCTCTGCCTTGCCCGCCGCCATCTCGATGGTCGCGGAAATTTTTGCTTTGTTCAGTCCGCCGACTGCCGCGGATACACTTGTCTGCCCGGACGCAATCTGTTCCTTTGCCGTTTCAAGCTGCTTCCTGGCCGCAAGAAGCTGCCCCCGCCCCTCTGCGAGCTGTGCCTTGCCGCTCTCTATCTGCGCCTTACCTGCAATGATCTGCTCCATCTGCTCCGGCATCCCGTCGATCGTTGTCTGCATCTGTGCGATGCCATCCTCGATCTGTATCCGGCGTGCCACCAGCTCCGATTTTACGGTGTCGATACTCTCATCGCGCTCCCCGGCCGTACCGCCAGTATTTACGCCGAGCGTCGCAAGCGCCGCCAATGCCTGGTTTTTTGTATTTTCCAGCGTAATCTTCTGCGCCTGCAGCTCCAGAAGCTGCTGCTGGAGCGCTGCGATCACAGCTTCCTGCTGCGCCTCCTGCGTGAGCCGGTCGATCTCCTCCTGGGAAAGCCCCGGATTGATCTCCGGAAGAGAAAAATCCTCCTGGTTCTGCGAATCTCCGTCGCTTCCCGTATCCTCTCCGTCCAGGATCAGTTCCCCGTCGTCCGCCGATTGCACATTTTCCGTCTCATTTTTCTGCAGACCGGAAGTTTCCGGCTCCGGACTCTGAAGAGCCATATCAGCCTGAACCTCCAGGTCCTCCTGTACGTTGTCCCCGGTGTCCGCCTGCGTCCCGGTCTCTGTTTCTGCCGGCACTTCCTGACCGCCCTGCAGCCCGGCAATCTGCTTTTCCAGCTCTTCAATAGCAGTTTCCACGCCTGCGATCGCCGCGTCAAGTTCGGCGAGCTGCGACGGAGCCGATTCCAACTGACTGATGCCCGCGTCGATCTGCGCTTTCTGCGCCTCCAGCGCCGCCTTCTGCTCCGGCAGCTTCTGAAGAGCTGCTTCTCCTGCCAGAAGCTCCTGCTCCTTGGCAAGCAGCTCAGCTTCCGAATCATCCAGCTTTGTCAGCCCGCTCTGCACTTCTGCCAGCTTCTGGTCGATCTGCACCTGTCCGGTGATCATCTGGCTGGTGCCGGAGCTGATCTGGCTCTCTGCCGCAGAGGTCTGGTCTGCAAGCTGCGTCTGCCCATTCTCCAGCTCTTCCTTCCCCTCGTCGAGCTTCTCCTGTGCCTCCGCGAGTTCGCTCTCTGCCTCTGCAAATTTATCATCCAGTGCCTGCTCCACCCTGCGGTTCACTGCCCGGATCTTATCCTCGCGCAGCGTCACCTGCACCTGCTCTTCGATAGTACCGGTCGTGCTGACGCTCGCTACGCCCTCAATACTCTCCAGCTCCGGCAGAATCGTATTATTTACCAGATCCGTCAGATCGCTCTGCGACATATCCCCGCTTTCCATAGCAGCCACCATGACCGGCAGCATATCCGGATTCAGCTTCATGATAATCGGACTGCCGACAGTATCATCCCAGTAGCCCTCAATCTGATCCAGATTCTCCCGCATCTCAATCGTGACTGCATCCATATTGGCTGACTGGGAAAACTCCAGAATAACCATGGAAATATTCTCTGATGACACGGAACTGATGTTTTCAATATTGCTGATGGTCGCCATCGACTGCTCGACCGGCCTCGTGACGATCGTCTCCACCTCTTCCGGACTTGCCCCCGGATAGGTGGTGTAAACAATCGCATACGGCAGCGTCATATCCGGCAACAGATCAGTCTGCATACTGGTAAACGACACATACCCCAGGATCACAATTAAAACAACGCCCACTAATACGGTATAGGGGCGTTTTACACTGTAGCGCGGTAACATACAAATCCTCCCGTCAAAATAGCACTTTTCTTTTAATGATATCTTAAACCAGGAATTCCGTATGTCAAGTAATTCAAAACAATTTATAATTTTTTCAGATTTAGAATGCAGTCTCTAGCAGAACATTGCCGCAGCCGGAATGGTGATCACAGACAGAATCGTGCTGAAGAAAATCCCCTTTGATGCCAGGCGCATATTGCCTCCATACTCGATTGCAAGCATCGTAGTATTGGTAGCAACCGGCATGGCAGCCAGCACGATCATGATTCCGGCAATCTCCGGCGTAGTAAGGCTGAACATACGCAGAACCGCCATGGTCGCCAGCGGTATCACCCCGAGGCGGAACACCGTGAACAGGTACACCCGCCAGTCGTCAAACAGCTCCTTTACCGGCATGGACGCTATCGTTGCACCCAAAACCAGCATCGCCACCGGTGTCGTCAGATTACCCAGGTAATCCATCGATGTCACCAATACACGCGGCAGAGATACCCCGGCAAAGAACAGCAGGACAGAGACCAGCGCCGCAATAAACGGGATGTTTAAAAGCAGCTTCGGACTAAATTTATAACCGCCTTTTCCGCCGCCGATCAGCGTGATACCTAAAGAGTACACCAGAATATTGAAAATAACGTTAAATATAACGGCATAAATCAGTGCGCCGTCACCGAAAATAGTAACAATCACCGGGAATCCCATGAAGCCGACATTTCCGAAAAGGCACATAAAAAGATACGTGCCGCGCTCTTCCTTCGGTGCACGCGTCACAAAAACAAATACTGCACCGACAACCGCTGCAATCGCATATACCACAAAAGAAATTCCGAAAACAGAAAGCACTACACCGTTTGGAACCACGCCGCGGTTCTCTACAAATGAAGTGATAATCTGGGCGGGCAGGGAAATATTCAGCACCAGCCTCGTATAGCGCACCGTCGCTGCATCGTCAATTATTTTCACCCGGTACATCACATATCCCACAACCATAATAATAAACAGGGATATCATCTGATTCGCCACTGTCAAAAAATCCATTGTTTTATTCCCCCTCCAGGCTCTTCCAAAAGTATTGCAATTTCTCCGGCGCCGTCCTCAGACTGCACGTGTCGTAATCTATCCACTCCCGCGGGAAAATGTCCAGATACTGGCGGCGGCAGAAACGCTCGTCCAGAAGCAGTATCACACCCGTATCCTCGTCCGTGCGGATAACACGCCCCGCTGACTGCAGAACCTTGTTCATTCCCGGATACTGGTAAGCATGTGCAAAGCCATCCATCTGGTGCCGGTCATAATACTGTTTTAAAATTTCTCTTTCGTTGCAGATCTGCGGCAGACCGGTTCCCACAATTACCGCCCCTATCAGCTTTTCATGTCTGAGATCTATGCCCTCGCCGAAAATACCGCCGAGCACACAGAATCCGGCAAGTGACTGCACGTTGCCCTCCGAAAAACAGGCGAGAAACTCTTCCCTCTCCGTCTCCGTCATGCGGGGATTCTGAGAAACCACACGCACATCCGTGTACGCTGCCTCAAAGATAACGCGTATTTCCTCCAGCATCTTATAAGAAGGAAAAAACACCAGGTAATTTCCGGCGCGCGCCTGCACCGCGCAGTGGATATATGCGGCAATTTTCTGATACTCCTCCGGTCCTCTGCGCGTATAGCGGCTGCTGACATCTGTCCCCACCAGCACCTTCTTTTTGTGCAGGTCAAAAGGGGAATGCGCATAGATGGCATAATCTTCCTGCGTACCCGAAAGCAGATTCATATAGTAGCGGATCGGCAGCAGCGTCGCTGAAAAAAACACCGCCGCCCTTCCACGGTCCAGGCACTCACCGATTTTTCCTGCCGTATCGATGCAGAACAGCTTTAGTTTAAACCTGCCGTCCGTCTCATGCTCCGTATAAATTTCGTAGCTGTCATCCATCTCTTCATAGATTGCAAGAAAACTGCGCACCTGGAAATAAAATTCCAGTACCTTCTTTCGCAGCTCCCCTCCTGTGCCCGGTGTCTGCGGCAGAGCCTGCGCAAGCCCCTCCCGCGGATACATCTGTGCCTGGTACCAGTTCAGCGGACTGTCTCCGTCCTCCAGCAGGTTTTCAAGCTGCGCAGACACATTCATCAGAGCAAGCGCAAACGCGGCAATATCGGTGTAAAGCGCGTATCCGGTGCACTCCCGCTTCCACTCCAGCATATATTTGTTGCACTTATCCAGCGCCCGCGCCGCCTTCCTGCTCACCGGCGCAAGCAGCTTTTTGATTTCCAGAAAATCTTCCTTATAAAGAACGGCGCTGTACATCTCCCTGCCGCGTTCTACAAGATTGTGCGCCTCGTCAATCAAAAAGATGTAATCTCCCCTGACTCCGTCAGCAAAAAAGCGCTTCAGCCTCGCCTGCGGATCAAAGACATAATTATAGTCGCAAATCACCGCGTCCACCCAGAGTGACAGATCCAGTGACATCTCAAAGGGACAGACCTGCCACTTCTCTGCATGGGCGATCAGATCCTCGCGCGTGTAGCTGTCGTGCAGACCATCCGTTGCTCCCCGGCCCGTCAGCAGCTCAAAAACGGCATCATTCACACGGTCGAAATGCCCCTTCGCGCAGGGGCATTTTTCCGGGTTGCAGTCCGGCTCCTCACACATACAGATTTTCTCCTTCGCCGTAAGCGTCAGCACCTTATACTGCAGCCCCTGCATTTTTAGCAGAGAGAACGCTTCCTGTGCAACCGTCCGCGTGATCGTCTTTGCCGTCAGATAAAAAATCTTATCTCCAAGCCCCTCGCCCACCGCCTTTACCGCCGGGAATACAGTGGCGATCGTTTTTCCGACACCTGTCGGTGCCTGAATAAACAGCTTCTTTTCCCGCTCAATCGTCCGGTAAACAGCTGCCGCCAGATCTTTTTGCCCCTCCCGGTACGGATAAGGAAACACCGTGCCTGCAATGGAAGCCTGCCGCACCTTTTTCCACTCCACCTGGAAGGATGCCCATTTTTTGTACTCCTCAATCAGCTCCGCAAACCACGTCTTTAGTTCCTCTAAGGAAAACTCCCTGCGAATGCGCCGGACATCCTCTGTCTCCATATGGACATATGTCATCTGCACACCGATATGGTCAAGTCCCTGCTGCGCGGCATAAATACAGGCATAGCATTTCGCCTGCGCCAGGTGCACCGGGATGGCTTCCTCCAGCTTGTTTACATCACGGCCGGTTCCCTTGATCTCATCAATCCAGCTCTGTCCGTTCTCCGTAAAAATCCCGTCTGCACGCCCCTCCACACTGATTGCATAAGAACCGCAGTCGATCTCCGCCTTCAGAGAAACCTCTGCACGGTAATCAGCCCCCATCTGTCCCTGGATCTTACGATGCAGGCGGCTGCCGATCTGCATTGCCTCTTTGTCCGCCAGCGCGCCGCGGCGGTTATCAATATCGCCGCTTCTTAAAATAAATTCCACCAGACTGCGGACTGAAATTCTGATTTTCTCCACATGCAACCTCCATCTGCCGCTCTTTTTCATTTTCCGAATATCTTATTGTAACGCGCAGCAGCAGATTTGTCACCTGTTTTCCGGAGAAGGCGCTTCCTTTCAGCTAAAAAAACCGCTCCCCGGCAATCTGTCGGAGCAGCGGCTTTCCATCTTATGCGGCAGCGTATTTATTCAGCACATTTTCAAACTGTACATCTTTTCCCCCGTATTTCACGGTCAAAACCTGCGACAGATCCAGACTCAATACACCCATGATGGACTTTGCATCTATCGTAATACGGTTGTAATATACATCTATATCAAAATCACATTTTCCGGCTGCTGATACAAATTCCCTTACTTCCTTCATCTGACTCAGTCTGATTTTTTTCTCTGACATCATCATCTGCACCTCTCTTTATGATTTCATTTTAGATTTGCTACATTATGTCACAACACCCATATTTTGTCAACCGCCCAAAAATTGCTGCTGCTGTGGCGTTTTGTGCTCCTCATTGTTTATTTTTCCCACAATCTTCTGTCTTTAATCACCTCTTTTTTATTTTTCTGCGACGGTGACAGGCTATATCTGCATAACCTCCGCATAATTTTGCATAATCATGTAGCATTCCAATAAAAAAAATATTACATTTATTAGAACTTTTGTCAATTAACGTGTTAGCGTA
>DKTR01000113.1:6783-7227 GCA_002473385.1 Lachnospiraceae bacterium UBA7225 | reverse complement strand
CATCCTGGAGGTAAAGTGGGACGAATTTCTGCCCTCTTACATCAAAGGGCAGCTTGCGCTCGATTCCTTACAGTGGACGAGCTTTTCCAAATATTATTTGTGTAGAAAATATAATTGCTACGGGGGAGTGAGGGTATGAGCTTTATTGATATCTTTAAAAAGTCGTTTCTGGAAGGCTATGCATCCGTCCAGATCGACGTGGCGCAGATCGTGATATGCATGGTGATCACGGTGCTGGTTGCATCCTACATTTTTCTGATTTACCGCGCGGTCAACAAAAACGCTTTCTATAACCGCAATTTCAATCTTTCGCTGATCGCGCTGGCGGTGATCACGGCGGCGGTGATCCTGACGATTCAGTCAAACATCGTGATCTCTCTTGGTATGGTGGGTGCGCTGTCCATTGTGAGATTTCGTACCGCCATCAAAGATCCCATGGATCTG